>JABDPP010000374.1 GCA_013042765.1 Litoreibacter sp. | reverse complement strand
CTCGTGACCTGAACCAGAAGCGCGTCCCCGGGAGCCATGCCTTTTGCCTGTCGAAAAAGCGCCGATTGGCCGCCCGGCAGCGTCATCATCATGCCGCCCTGCCCTTTCATCGGTCGGTCGGCGATGGCACGAAAGATTGCGCCGGGTGCCGGGGGCGCATCATCGGGCGGGTCCAGCAGGAAATCCTCAAGCTGCCCGTCCACCATCAAGGCCGCAGCCATGCGGTCACCGATTTCATCGAGGATGATCTGATGCCCCTTCATGACTTCCAGATCTTGATACCAGCCGCTTCCAGCAGCGCGGCCGTCTCGGCCAGAGGCAGCCCCACGACACCGGTGAAAGAGCCCTGAATCCAAGGGATCAGCGCGCCCGCGGGGCCCTGAATGGCGTATCCACCAGCTTTTCCCTTCCAGTCATCTGTGGCGAGGTACCCGTTGACCTCCGGGTCTGACAAGCGCTTCATCTTGACCGCAGTCACCACATCGCGTTCCCAGACACGATCGCCGTGCCGGACAGCCACAGCCGTAATCACCCGGTGCCGCCGTCCCGACAGCGCATAGAGGAACTCTGCCGCCTCCCCCGCATCTTTTGGTTTTCCAAGGATACGGCGCCCCAGCGCCACGGTCGTATCGGCACAGAGAACAACTTCGTCCGACTGCGCCGGGACGGCACGGGCTTTTTCAGTCGCCATGCGGGCGCAATAAGTTCGCGGCAGCTCGCCTGCTCCGGGGTTTTCATCGATGTCAGGGGCGCGCACATCAAAAGGCGTGACGCCCAGCTGCGCCAGCAATTCCAACCTGCGTGGAGAGCCGGACCCCAGCACCAGTTTCAGGGCCGGGTCCGTGTCTTGTGTCGTCACTTGAACCGGTAGTTGATCCGACCCTTGGTCAGATCATAGGGGGTCATTTCGACCTGCACCTTGTCGCCAGCCAGAACACGGATGCGGTTCTTGCGCATCTTGCCTGCCGTGTGAGCGATAATCTCATGGCCGTTTTCCAGCTCGACCCGAAATGTCGCGTTCGGCAGGAGTTCCTTCACGACGCCGGGAAATTCGAGCAGTTCTTCCTTGGCCATGGTTTCTCCTTCATAAAATCGCCCGCTTGAATGCGGACGGGGCCTAAATGCGCGTTCAGGCGCGTGTTTTCAAGGCGTTTCTTGTGCTTTGGCCATCAGGCAGCGATGATTCACGCCCCGGTGTGGCTCAGGAAGCAGGTTCGGTGGCCGTGGCCGGACCGAAGCGCTTCTGGATGCGATCCCTGATCTGGTCACGGGACTGACGGTAGGCGTTCAGCTTTTCCTCACGCCCTTCGCCCAACCCGGTCGGGTCGAGGATTGGCCAATACTCGACGTCGAGGTGATAATAGCGCGTCAGTTCCAGGGCCATACGCTGGCTGGCCGGGCTCAGCGCCACGATCAGGTCGAACCCGGACAGGTCGTCCCCCCATTCCTGCATCTCCTCAAAGGAACGGGTCCGGTGACGCGCCAGTTCGACCCCCAGTTCCGCGCAGACCGCGACTGAGAAGCCATCGATGTCGAGGTCATTTTTTACCCCCGCAGACTGAACGTAGATGTCGGTGCCGTAGAAATGTTTCATCATGCCTTCCGCCATGGGCGAACGGACGGCGTTGTGATCGCAGCAAAAGAGGACAGATTGAGGAATATCGTCCGCCATGCCCTACCCCCCGAAATGCAACACGCAGATCAACGTAAACAGGCGGCGCGCGGTGTCGATATCAATTTCGACTTTGTGCTCCAGCCTCTCCTGCAGGATCCGAGCGCCTTCGTTATGGATACCGCGTCGTGCCATATCGATCGCCTCGATCTGGCTGGGCGGTAACCGTTTGACCGCATCGAAATAGCTCTCGCAGATCTGGAAGTAATCTTTCACGACTTGCCGGAACGGGCTGAGCGACAAGTGGAATTCGGCCGCTTTATCCTCACCCTCGGTTTGCACATCAAACACCAGCCGGCGTTCCCGGATCGCCAACTCAAGGCGGTAGGGACCGACAGGCGCACCGTCCTGCGGCAGCACAAAGGAATTGTCCTCGAGCAGATCGAAAATCGCGACCTTGCGTTCCTGTTCGATCTCCGCCGTGGGCGTCGGAAGTCCGGCATCATCGATTTTAATTTGCGTCAGATGGCTCATTCTTCGTTCAACCGATCCAGTCGGGCGCGCACGCTCAGCCCATGGGCTTCGAGACCTTCGGACTTGGCGAGAATCTCCGCCGCCGGGCCAATGGCGCGCAGTGCTTCAGGGCTCATCCGGGCCAGCGTTGTTCGCTTGACAAAATCCATCACCGAAAGGCCACTCGAAAAACGTGCAGACCGCGCGGTGGGCAAAACGTGGTTCGGACCGCCGATGTAGTCGCCAATCGCCTCTGGCGTCCAGGAGCCAATGAAGATCGCGCCGGCGTGATGAATTTCGTCCGCAACCGCATCGGAGTTCTCGCAGGCGATCTCCAGATGCTCCGGCGCGATCCGATCCGACAGCCGCACGGCCTCTTTCATATCCCGGACAGTTACCACCGCACCGAAATCGCGCC
>JABDPP010000362.1 GCA_013042765.1 Litoreibacter sp. | reverse complement strand
TTCTAACCCCCGGGTAGATCCATTGACCAGCCTTACGAACGGATACCCCTTTTCGATCTGAATGCTCATCTCGATATCTCGCCAAACCATCCAAAATGGACCGGCACGCAATCCAACGAAGGTCAATTTTCCGCCTTTGCCCTTGCTTGGTGACACGCGCAAAACACTTTGCAACACAGAGGCAACCCGATAAGAGCGTGCCGGGTTGAATCACCCTTCTTCGAGACATGCTGCAAAGGAAGACCCGGTTGAGCACTGATCCGACACAGCCAGACGCGACCTATGCCATCGATCGGTGGGGCATGGACCTGATCCGCGTGCTTCCTGATGGGGATCTCGGCCTGCGCAACCCGTTGAAAACGAATGGTCCGGTGGTCAGTCTGCCCACGATTATCAAGGACCTCGACCAAAGCGGAGTTCATGCGCCTGTTCTGCTGCGGGTCAGCTCGTTTCTGGAACACGGGATTCGCAGCATCAACGAGAATTTCAATGCCGCGATCGAGCGGGTCGGGTATCGCGGAGAGTATCGCGGTGTGTTCCCGATCAAGGTAAATCAGCAGGCGCAGGTGATCGACCGGATCGTCGAATTCGGGCGCCCCTATTCTTTCGGACTGGAAGCCGGCTCCAAGCCCGAGCTTGTCATCGCGCTGGCCCATAAGCTGGCTCCCGACTCACTGATCATCTGCAACGGGGTGAAGGACGCCGAGTTCATCCGTCTCGCGATCCTGTCACGCAAGCTCGGCTTCAATACGGTAATCGTGCTGGAAAGTCCGCGGGAGCTGGAAACGGTGCTCGAGGTCGTCGAGGAATTGGGAGAGGAGCCGATTCTGGGTGTTCGCGTCAAGCTTACCAACCAGATCGGCGGGAACTGGGCGGAAAGTTCGGGCGATCGTTCCACTTTCGGCATGAACACCGACCAGCTGGTCACCGTCGTGGACAAGCTCAAAGCCTCGAACATGCTGCATTGCCTAAAGCTCCAGCATTCCCATCTCGGCTCGCAGATCCCCGATGTACAGGATGTGCGTCGCGCCGCAGGCGAGGCTTGCCGTTATTTCGTGGAGCTGACCCGTGAAGGGGCGCCGCTCTCGCTCCTCGATCTTGGTGGTGGTCTGGGCGTTGACTACACCGGCGAGAAGACCGCGACCGAAAACTCGATCAACTACTCAGTCGAGGAATACTGCACCAACGTGGTCGAGACCGTCGCCTACGCGATGGACGAAGCGGGCATGACGCACCCCTCGCTGATCACCGAGAGTGGTCGCGCCGTGGTTGCGACCTCCTCGATGTTGATCTTCGACGTCCTCGAAGCCACTCTGTTTGACGCGCAGGCGGCCCCTGTTCCTGAGGCGGAGGACCACCATCTCGTTCAGGATCTGGCCGCGATCGCGGGCTATCTGGGCCCTGACCGGCTGCAGGAATGCCTCAACGACGCCACCTTCTATCGCAACGAGCTGCGGGCGCTGTTCCGGCGCGGCTACGTGGACCTGCGGCAGATGGCACGGTCTGAGCAGATCTATCTGCACCTGATGTCCCAGATCAAACGGCTCGCGCCCGAGCCCGGCACTGTTCCGGTAATTGACAGCCACCTCGAGCAATCGGCGGATATCTATCACTGCAATTTCTCGCTGTTCCAGTCGCTTCCGGATGTCTGGGCCATTGGGCAACTGCATCCGATCGTGCCGCTGCAGCGCCTGAACGAGGCGCCCGACAGGCGCGCGATCCTGTCCGATATCACCTGCGACTCGGACGGCAAAGTAGACCAGTTCATCCTGTCGGATGGTGTCTCTGCGTCGCTGCCTGTCCACTCGCTGAAAGAGGACGAGCCCTACTATATCGGCGTGTTCTTCGTCGGCGCCTATCAGGAAACGCTGGGCGATCTGCACAACCTGTTCGGTGACACCAACGTCGCGACGATCGAGTTGCGCGAGGATGGCGGCTTTGATCTTCTGCATGAGCAGGAAGGCGACACGATCGCAGAAGTTCTATCCTACGTCGAATATGATCCGCGCGACTGTATTGCCGCGTTCCGGCGTATCGTCGACCAGGCGATTTCAGACAAGGCCCTCACGGCCGCAGACCGCAAAGCGTTGATGGCGGCCTATCGGGACAGCATCAACGGCTATACCTATTATGAATGACACAAAGCGAGGAGGATCCGCGCATGGGTAACACTTTGGTAATCGGCGCAGGCGGCGTCGCTTCGGCTGCCGTCCACAAGATGGCGATGAACGCGGATATTTTTTCCAGGATCACGCTGGCCTCGCGGCGCAAGTTCAAATGCGATGATATCGCGGCTGCCGTGAAAGCCCGCACCGGCGTGGAGATCGCGACGGCCGAGGTCGACGCCATGGACGTACCCGCCGTTGTGGCCCTAATCCGCCAGACTGACGCGGAGCTTCTGGTCAACCTTGCCCTGCCCTATCAAGACCTCGCCCTCATGGACGCCTGCCTCGAGGCCGGGATCAACTATCTCGACACGGCCAATTACGAGCCCGAGGACAACGCCAAGTTCGAATATCACTGGCAGTGGGCCTATCAGGACAAGTTCCGCGAAGCCGGTCTGACCGCAATTCTGGGCTCTGGCTTCGATCCGGGCGTGACGTCGGTCTTCGCGACCTGGCTGCGCAAGCACAAGCTCGACAGCATCCGCCAGATCGACGTCCTCGACTGCAACGGCGGCGACAACGGCAAGCCGTTTGCCACCAACTTCAATCCCGAGATCAACATCCGCGAGGTTACCGCCGAGGCGCGCCACTGGGAAAAGGGAGACTGGCAGGTGACGCCCGCCATGAGCCACAAGGTTGCCTTCGACTTCCCCGGTGTCGGCGAGAAGAACATGTACCTCATGTATCACGAGGAACTGGAA
>JABDPP010000360.1 GCA_013042765.1 Litoreibacter sp. | reverse complement strand
CCACCGGGGAACGGGATGTAGGTCACGTCATAGTCGAACGCAGCTTCCATCATCGCGGTGAGCACCGAGTCTTCCTGACCCGAACCCGTGCCGCCGACTTTCCAGTCCAGACCGGCCGCTTTGACAGTCTCGACATAGCTGTCGAGGTCAGTGATATCTTCGCGGTCGGTATTCACCCACAGCAGGAACGTGTCCATCGCCATCAGGCCAATGGGCGTGAACTGCGTTACGTCGACGCCCAGATCTTTCTGAATGATCGGCGTGGTGTAAAAGCTGTTCAGCGTCATCATCACCGTGTGATTGTCACCGGCTTTGTCCTGCAGATACCGCAGCGCTTCCGCACCGGATCCACCGGGCTTGTTGATCGGAATGAATGGCCGCGAGCTGAGGTCTTTTTTCTCGATCAGGCCCTGCAGCAGGCGCGCGATCTGGTCAGCGCCGCCACCGGTGCCGGCCATAATGATGAACTCAACCGGTTTGCGCGGTTGCCATTCTGCAAAGGCAGCTGGCGCGGAGACCGCGATTGCCAGCGCGCTGGCGGTAAGAGTTTTCAGTAGTTTCATAATATTCCTCCCTAGGAATTTAGTGGTTTGGTCGGACGTCTGCCGTCTCCCGCGGCATTAGATCGTCCTGGATATGCTCTTTGTTGTTTACTGCCTCCTTGTCTTTCTACGAATGGGTCAACTTATGGTGTCGTTACGTTAAGTCAATGACTCAGCAGGACCGGAAGGTTGGCCCGGTCCACGATCGTCTGGGTGTTCCCGCCGAAAAGCGTCTCTCTCTCATAGCTGTCGCCATAAGCGCCCATGATCATCAAATCTGCGCCGAGTTCAGCACACATGGCCAGTATCGCCGCACCGGCGTTCCGGCCGGCCGAGAACTTCACGGCCTTGGCGTCCACATTGTGCAAAGCCAGATAACTCAGGACGTCGTCGATGGTGGTGCCGGGTCCGGAATCTAAGCCGCTGGTCAGAACTGAAACTTCGGTTGCTTCGCGAATGATTTCCATGCCCTGTGCCAGACCACGCGCGGCCTCCGAGCTGCCGTTCCAGGCGATCACGACGCGGTTTCCGATCGTCTCGGGCGTCTTGTCGACGGGCGGGCACATCAAAACCGGACGGCCGGAATGAAACAGGGCCGCTTTCAGGGTGTTTGCTCCGAGTTTCGTATCCCGGTCAGGCCGTGCCACGGCAATCACATCGTTCAGACGGCCATGACGGCGGATTACGTCAACCTGACGGCCAACTTCCTCAACATAGGAGACCGATGCCGCGGAGCCAATTTTGGTGCCGGTTTGATCAAGGTCGAGCTTTTCCGCCAGGACGTGCAATTGCTCTTTGATCGTGTCTTCCTCGATATTGGCGATCTCGTAGCTCTGGTCGACGATCTGTTTGCGCAGCATCTCCGGGATCGGGACGCCGAAGGGCATCAGGTCCTCGGGACGGGCGCGGCAATGGGTCACTTCGATCAGGGCGTTGAACCGATGAGCAAGAACCGATGCGTGGGCCAGAACATTGTCACCCTTGCCGTCACCGCGAACCGGGACCAGGATTTTCTTGATCAATGTAACACTCCCATTTCTGTCTGAAATCTTAGCCAAACTCACGGTTCAGTCAAAGATTGTTTTTGTGTTTTCCAACCGCCCTCTGACGGGGCTTTGCAGTCGGTCCCCGGGCGGCCCTCACCAACCGCCCGGAGATATCTTTTTTCTTAGAACAGGCCCTCTATCTGCCCGTCATCATTCAACATAATCGCTTCGGCCGATGGCACACGCGGCAGACCAGGCATGGTCATGATTTCACCGCAGACCACTACGACAAACCCCGCTCCGGCACTCAGCCGGACCTCGCGGACCGGCAGGCTGTGCCCTGTCGGGGCACCGCGCAGATTTGGATCGGTTGAGAAGCTGTATTGGGTCTTCGCCATGCACACCGGGAGGTTGCCGTAGCCTGCCTCTTCCCACTGCCGCAGCTGGTCACGGATCTTCTTGTCCGCGAGCACTTCGTCAGCGCGGTAGATACGCTTGGCGATGGTCTCGATCTTGTCCATCAGGGACAGCTCATCGGCGTAAAGTGGTGCGAAATTCGACACGCCGCTTTCTGCGATCTCCGCCACGCGGGTGGCCAGTTCCTTGGTCCCCTCGGAGCCGTGTGCCCAGTGTTTGCACAGGATCGCTTCAGAGCCCTGGCTTTCGACATAGGCCTTGACCGCTTCCACTTCGGCATCGGTGTCGGTGACGAAGTGGTTGATGCCCACGACAACCGGAACGCCGAAGCTTTTGACGTTCTCGATGTGACGCCCGAGGTTGGAGCAGCCAGCCTCAACCGCCGAGACATTCTCTTCGCCGAGATCAGCCTTTGCGACGCCGCCGTTCATCTTCATGGCCCGGACCGTTGCGACGAGCACGACGCAATCGGGGGCAAGGCCGGCCTTGCGGCACTTGATGTTCATGAACTTCTCAGCGCCGAGATCCGCGCCAAAGCCCGCTTCAGTCACCACGTAATCGGCCAGCTTCAGCGCCGTCGTGGTTGCAACAACCGAGTTACAGCCATGCGCGATGTTGGCGAACGGGCCGCCATGCACGAAAGCCGGGTTGTTCTCGAGCGTCTGCACGAGGTTGGGCTGCATTGCCTGCTGCAACAGAACCGTCATCGCACCGTCCGCCTTGATGTCACGGCAATAGATCGGGCTGCGGTCGCGGCGGTAGGCCACGATGATGTCACCCAGGCGCTGCTTGAGATCGTCAAGGTCGGTTGCAAGGCACAGGATCGCCATCACTTCGGAAGCCACCGTGATGTCGAAACCGGTCTGACGCGGGAAGCCGTTGGCCACACCGCCGAGGCTCGTCACGGTATCGCGCAGGGCGCGGTCGTTCATGTCGAGAACCCGCTTCCAGGTCACGCGGCGCTCATCAATCTCGAGCGAGTTGCCCCAGTAGATGTGGTTGTCGATCATCGCCGACAGCAGGTTGTGCGCGCTGGTAATCGCGTGGAAGTCACCGGTGAAGTGGAGGTTCATTTCCTCCATCGGAACGACCTGGGCGTAACCGCCGCCGGCAGCGCCACCTTTCATCCCGAAACACGGGCCGAGGCTCGCTTCGCGGATGCAGATCGCAGCTTTCTTGCCGATCGCGTTCAGGCCATCGCCGAGACCAACCGTCGTGGTTGTCTTGCCCTCGCCCGCAGGGGTTGGGTTGATTGCCGTAACGAGGATCAGCTTACCGTCCTTCTTGCCCTTCTGGGCCGCGATGAACTCAGCGCTCACTTTCGCCTTGTCATGACCAAAGGGCAGAAGGTCGTTGTCGGGGATCCCGAGCTTCGCCCCGATCTCCTGGATTGGCCGCTTTGACGCTTCCCGCGCAATCTCAATGTCTGTTTTGTAAGTCATCGCTTTGGATTCCCTGTCCTGTCTTTCTTACGATCCGATAAGATCGCCGGCTTTCAGGCCGATTTCATTTGCCCATTCAGTGGCGGACACCTTGGCGCCGCCCACCGGCTTAACCCTTTTCACAAGGACCCTGCCGCCGATGCACTGCACCGTCACGCCGTCCTCGGAGATGTCAATCACCTTGCTGGAGATGCCGTCGCCGGGCACGCGAGAAGAGTCGTAAACCTGCACTTCGTCGCCGTTCAACGTGGTCCAGGACCCCGGTGCGGGATTGGTGCCGCGGATTAGGTTGTAGACCTGCGCCACCGGCTTGTTCCAGTCGATCTTGGCGTGTTTCTTTGTGCAGCGGCGCTCGTAAGTGGCGAGGCTCTCATCCTGCTCAATATGCGGCGGGTTGCCGGAGCGGAACAGGTCACAGACCTTCAGGACGCTGTCGACAGCGGACGGGTAGATCTTCTTGAAATAGAGGTCGATCACGGTGTCGTCCGGACCGATCTCGCATTCCCATGTCAGAAGGACATCGCCCTCGTCGAGGCCATCGGTCGGATAAAACCACGAGTAGCCCGATTTCTTGCTGCCCATGATGATCGGCCAGTTCACCGCCGACGGACCGCGGTGCAGCGGCAGCAGCGATGGGTGGAAGCAGATCGACCCCATTTTCGGGAGGTCCCGCGCCGCTTCTGGCACGAAGACATTCACGAAGGCCATGACCATCAGGTCGGCATCAAACGACGCCAGCTGATCGAGATCGGCCTGATCATTGAAGTGGGCAGGCTGGTAGACCGGCAGGCCCTTTTCAAGAGCAAGCTCCTTGATCGGGTCAATCGGCTTGCCCTCGCGGTCCGGCTCACAATAGACAGCAACGACCTCGTCCGTGCCCGTATCCAGTAGTTTGGCCAGCACGTCTTTGCCGAAGGCCTGTTGCCCCATCACGATGAGTTTCATTATGTGTACTCTCTCATTCTCTAGTTATTCTGCGGCGATTTTGACTTCGCCCACCGCCCCCGAGGAGACGACGCGGGCCAGATCTTCACCGCCATAGCCGAGAACCTCTTGCAGGATCTCGACGGTATGCTCTCCCAGCAGCGGGGAACGCTCCACTTCGACCGGGCTGTCGCTCAGCTTGATCGGGCAGCCAACGCTGGTGTAGCGGCCGCGCTCTGGATGATCGACATCGACGATCGTACCGGTTGCGCGCAGACCATCATCCTCGATGATCTCCTTGGTGGAGAGGATCGGACCCACGGGGATATTGAGCGGGTTGCAGATATCCATGACCTCGAATTTGGTCTTGGTCATGGTCCACTCTTCGATCCGGCCAAAAATCTCGTTCAGCTTATCGAGGCGTTCCGGCGGGGTGGCGTAACCATCCTTGGTCTTCCACTCTTCCATGCCGATGACATCACAGATCGAGGTCCAGACGGCCGCCTGAGTGATGAAGTAGGTGTAGGCGTTCGGGTCGGTTTCCCAGCCCTTGCATTTCAGGATCCGGCCGGGCTGGCCGCCGCCGCTGTCATTGCCGGCGCGCGGAGTGGCTTCGCCGAACGCGACACCTTCGCCGAACTGGCTGTATTCCTTGAGCGGGCCGGCATCGAGACGCTGCTGGTCGCGCAGTTTCACGCGGCAAAGGTTCAGAACCCCGTCCTGCATCGCCGCCGAAACCTTCTGGCCGCGGCCGGATTGCTCACGGTGGAACAGGGCGGTCACGATGCCGAGGCACAGGTGCAGGCCGGTGCCGCTGTCGCCAATCTGGGCACCGGTGACAAGCGGCACACCGTCACGGAAACCCGTGGTCGAGGCCGAGCCGCCAGCGCATTGCGCGACGTTCTCATAAACCTTGCAATCCTCGTATTTGCCCGGGCCGAAACCCTTGATCGACGCGAGGATCATGCGCGGGTTGATCTCCTGGATCCGCTCCCACGAGAAGCCCATGCGATCAAGCGCGCCGGGGGCGAAGTTCTCCACCATCACGTCGCATTCTTCGATCAGGCGGGTCAGAACCTCTTTGCCGGTCTCGTTCTTCGAGTTCAGCTCGATGGACCGCTTGTTGTGGTTCAGCATTGTGAAATAGAGGCTGTCTGCGCCGGGCACGTCGACGAGCTGCTTACGGGTGGCGTCGCCCACGCCGGGGCGCTCCACCTTAAGAACATCCGCGCCAAACCAGGCCAGAAGCTGGGTGCAGGTGGGACCGGACTGAACATGCGTGAAGTCCAGAACTTTGATGCCTTCAAGTGCTTTCATGATTCTATTCCTGTCTCTTAAATCTTTTTCGCCTGCGGGTACCGTGCCTGAGCCACGACCGAGCTTGGGTTGAGATTGCCGATATTGCCGCTTTCTTTGCCCGCGGCCGGATCGATGGCAGCGTTGATCAGAGTTGGCTTGCCGGATTCAAGAGCCTCATAGACCGCACGGCGCAGTTCGTCGGGTGTCTTCGCCCAGACGCCAACGCCGCCGAACGCTTCCATCATCTGATCGTAGCGGGCGTCCTTTACGAACACCGTGGTCGCCGGGTCGTCACCGCCGCCCCAGTTCTCGCCGTCGCCGCGATAGATCCCGTTATTGTTGAAAATCACGGTACAGATCGGCAAGTTGTAGCGGCAGACCGTTTCGATCTCCATGCCGCAGAAACCGAATGCGCTGTCACCCTCGACGGCGAGCACGCGCTTGCCGGTTTCGACAGCAGCCGCGATAGCCGAGCCCATGCCGATTCCCATAACGCCCCACGTTCCGACATCGATCCTGTGACGCGGCTTGTGGATGTTGACGATCGAGCGAGCGAGGTCGAGCGTGTTGGCGCCCTCGTTTACGAGGATGGTATCTGGATTGTCGGAAATCGCCTGTTTGATGACACCGAGTGCCGCATGGTAATCCATCGGGATATTGTTGTTTTGCAGGCGGGCCGCCATTTTTTCCATATTGCCCTGAGCCTTGGTGTGGACCTGGTCAAGCCAATTCTGGGGTGGTGCGATCCCGGCCCCATCCATGGCTTTGAGCAATGCCTCGCAGCAGGAACCGACATCACCCACCAGCGGAGCCGCGATTTCGACATTGCTGTCCATCTCCTCGGCTTCGATATCTATTTGCACAAAGCGCTTAGATCCGGGCTCGCCCCATTGCCGACCCTTGCCGTGGCTGAGCAACCAGTTGATCCGCGCACCCATCATAATCACAACGTCAGAGTCCTTGAGAACCAACGACCGTGCGGCGGAGGCACACTGCGGATGCGTGTCAGGAAGTAGACCCTTGGCCATCGACATGGGCAGAAAGGGATAGCCTGACTTTTCAACAAGCTCGCGGATCACATCGTCGGACTGGTCATATGCCGCGCCCTTGCCGATGACGATAAGAGGACGTTTTGCCCCTTTCATCACTTCGATCGCACGTTCGACCGCAGAAGGTGCCGGGATCTGGCGTTGCGCCGGATCGATAACCTTGACGAGAGAGCGTTCGCCTTCCGCGGCTTTCATCACTTGCCCCAGGATCGCTCCGGGAATGTCAAGATAGACACCGCCCGGACGTCCGGAGACAGCCGAGCGGATGGCGCGGGCAACCGCGATGCCGATGTCTTCAGCATAGTTCAGGCGGTATGCCGCTTTACAGAACGGTTTCGCCACGGCGAGCTGGTCCATTTCCTCGTAGTCGCCCTGAGCGAGGTCAACGATCTCGCGCTCCGAAGAACCGGAGATCAGGATCATCGGCCAGCAGTTCGTGGTCGCGTTGGCAAGCGCAGTGAGACCGTTCATGAAGCCTGGTGCGGACACCGTCATACAGACGCCCGGCATTTTGGTGAGGAACCCTGCCACGGAAGCGGCATAGCCGGCGTGCTGTTCGTGCCGAAACGAGATCACCCGCATACCCTGCGCCTGCGCGTAGCGGCCAAGGTCGGTGATAGGAATACCCGGCACGTTATAGATCGTCTCGATTCCGTTAATCTTCAACGCGTCGATCAGAAGGTGAAAACCGTCCGTCAGGTCATCAACATTCGCGTTTTCGGCTTCTGTTACCGCAGTCATTGCACTTGCTGTCATAGTCTTTCTCCCAATTCTTGCCGTCCCAGATCACTTCCCAGGGGCGGCCTAGATCTTTCCATCTCTTTGTCTGGACTGGACTTCAAGCCGCTCCCAGGCGCGTTTCACATGCGCGTGCAGTTTCATCGTGTGCTCGCGCACAAGACTGCCCGCCAATTCGGGATCATGGGCCTCGATGGCCTCAATGATGCTCATATGATCAACAACCGAGCGCGAGGCCCGGTCGTTTTCTTCCAGTGCGCGCCGACGAACAGCGTGCATGTGTACGAACAGACCATCCGCCAGCGTGCCCAGGATCGAGCAGCCAGACATCTCGAGGATCATCTGGTGGAACCTGATATTGGCATCGGAATATTCGCTGATATCGGCGCGTGCCGCGCTGGCGCTGTGGCGCGAGGCGTGACGGCGCAGGGCCTCGATCTGATCTGGTGTGGCCACTTCGGCCGCAAGCCGCGCCGCCATGCTTTCCAGTGCAGCCCAGGCGACGATCATCTCAAGGATCTCGTCGAGACTCTTGCGGACGACATAGACGCCCTTGCGCGGCTGAATCTCGACCAGTCCTTCCATCTCGATCCGGGCCAGCGCCTCACGAAGAGGCGTACGTGAAATCCCCAGCTGTTCGGCCATCGACCGCTCATCGAGACGTAGTTCCTGATCGTCGCCATAGATGTTCATATCCGCGATCGCAGCGCGCAAGGATGCATAGATCTGATCCTTTAGCGTTGTAGTCTGTACGATCGGCGTCAGCTTCATCGGTCCATCCGTCTCCGCTATGCGGATTTGGTATTTGGCGTGTGGTATACCATACGCCAGCTAAAAATATTCCGCAACGATTCCTTCGTTTTTCACAGCGTCAAACGGGACGGCTTACTCGGCCGCCACCGCCTCCGCCGGCTTTTCCACCCGTACGGCGGAAAACTTGAACTCAGGGATTTTTCCGTAGGGATCCAGTGCCGCGTTGGTCAGGATATTCGCTGCGGCTTCCACATAGGCGAATGGCAGGAAAACGTTGTCTTCGGCAACGGCACGATCCGAGCGCACCATAACCTCAACCGATCCGCGCCGCGTGCTCAGGCGCACCCGCTCACCCGGCTCGACGCCAAGACGGCGCAAGGTCCGAGGATGCATCGAGCAGTTTGCCTCCGGCTCAACAGCGTCCAGAACAGTGGCGCGACGTGTCATGGAGCCTGTGTGCCAATGCTCCAGCTGCCGCCCGGTGATCAGAACAAACGGGTATTCGGTATCCGGTGTTTCGTCCGGCGCAATAATGCTGGCCGGCGTGAACCGGGCCCGACCACCCGCACGCGGGAAGCCGTCACCGAACACGATCGGCTGACCCGGATCATCCTCGGAAAGCGACGGATAGGTCACAGCGCTCTTTTCCAGCCGCTCCCACGTGATGTTGTCGAGGCTGCCCATGTTGAGCTTCATCTCGGCAAAGATCTCGGAAGGATGAGTGTAGGTCCAGTCGAGGCCCAGCCGCTTGGCCAGTTCAACCTCGATCCACCAGTCTTCCTTGGCTTCACCCGGAGGCGCCACTGCAGGGCGGCCCATCTGGACCTGCCGGTTGGTGTTGGTCACGGTGCCGGTCTTCTCCGCCCAGGCCGAGGCCGGAAGGATGACGTCGGCATAGTTCGCCGTTTCGGTCAGGAAGATGTCCTGAACGACGAGGTGATCGAGCTTGGCCAGTGCATCGCGCGCGTGGTCGACATCCGGGTCGGACATGGCCGGGTTCTCACCGAGGATATACATCCCCTTGATATTGCCTGCATGGATCGCGTCCATGATCTCGACGACCGTCAGACCTTTCTCATTCGAGAAATCGCCGGAGTCCCAGACATCGGTGAAGGCGCTGCGGACGCCGTCGTCGGTCACGCTCTGGTAGTCGGGCAGGAACATCGGGATCAGGCCCGCGTCAGACGCGCCCTGCACGTTGTTTTGACCACGCAGCGGGTGCAGGCCGGAACCCGGACGACCCACGTGGCCGCACATCAACGCCAGCGAAATCAGGCAGCGCGAATTGTCGGTGCCGTGGATGTGCTGGCTGATGCCCATACCCCAGAAGATCATTCCGGCCTTGGCGGTGGCGAAGTCACGGGCGACGGCACGCAGGGTCTCTGCCTCGATACCGCAGACCGGCGCCATTTTCTCAGGTGTGAATTCCGCCAGGTGAGCCTTCATGGCTTCCCAGTTCTCGGTGAAGCCATCGATATACTGCTGGTCGTAGAGGTTTTCCTCCACGATGACGTTCATGATCGCATTGAGCATGGAAACGTCGGCGCCCGGGCGGAACTGCAGCATGTGCTCTGCGTGGCGCTTGAGCCCCTGCCCGCGCGGATCCATAACGATCAGCTTGCCGCCGCGCTTGGCGAACTGTTTGAAATAGGTCGCAGCGACAGGGTGGTTCTCCGTCGGGTTAGACCCGATGACGATCGCAACATCCGCATTTTCGATCTCGTTGAAGGTCGCGGTCACGGCGCCCGAACCGACATTCTCCAGAAGAGCCGCGACCGAAGAGGCGTGGCACAGCCGGGTGCAGTGATCGACATTGTTATGGCCGAAGCCCTGACGGATCAGCTTCTGGAAGAGGTAAGCTTCTTCGTTAGAGCATTTTGCCGATCCGAAGCCGGCGATCTCGCGACCACGTCCTTTCATGCCATTTGCCGCCACGTCCAGCGCTTCGTCCCATGTCGCCTCGCGGAAATGGGTGAGCACATTGCTCGGGTCGACGTTCAGACCCTTGGCCGGCGCGTCGTCGCGGCGGAT
>JABDPP010000356.1 GCA_013042765.1 Litoreibacter sp. | reverse complement strand
ATCCGGGCGAAATCGGACCTGCCGAAGACCGCACCGGCATCTGACAGGCCATCGGCGCGCAACTTGTGGATCTCAGAGCCATATGCACCGTCATTGAGAACGCAGATCAGGATGTTCATCTGGTGGCGCAGGATGGTCTCAAGCTCCTGAATATGCATCAGAAGGCTGCCGTCGCCATCAAACAGCACCACGGTTTCGTCGGGTCGCGCAGCCGCGACTCCCATGGCGTAGGAGATGCCGTTGCCGATCGCGCCAAACTCGCGGATCGTGTGAAACTTCTCCACCGGTCGCGATGGCATCTGGGCGAAGAAATACGAGCAATGGCCCGACGAGTTCACCATCTCCCAGTCGCCGGGCAGGCCGTCCTCAAGGGCGTCCACCACCGAGCGCGGATCGAGCAGGCCGGGTGTGATCTGGAACGCGGTGCTGTCGGCCGGTGCGGTGCGTATCTTCTCTGCAAGTGCCTCGGAGCGCTGACGCGGCGGGCGCGGTTTCACTTGTTCGCTCAATGCCTCCACCCCGAGCCTTGCGTCGGCCCGCACGTGGCTTTGCGCGCTGTGCCGGCCCTGGCTGATCGCAGCAGGGTGAAGGTCGATCTGGAGCACATGTGCCTCGGGGAACAGCTTGCCACTGTCGGAGTTATGCGCGGCGAGACTGCACCCGACCGCGATAACAAGATCTGCCTTGGCAAAGCACTCCCGCGCGGTTTCCGTCGAGAATCCGCCTGCGATGCCGATATTGAACGGATCGTCGTGAAACAGCCCGCGTGCAGGCAGTGTGGTGGCCAGCAGCGCGTCGCAGCGTTCGGCAAGCGCGCGGCAGGCATTTGCGGCACCCGCAAGATAGGCCCCGCGTCCGGCCATGATGATCACGCGTTCGGCTGTCTCAAGGCGCTCGGCCGCACGGGCGATATCTTCCGGATGGGGCGGGACGGGGGCCTGAACGGGTGCGATGCTGTGCGACGGCTCCGGCAGGTCGCTGCCGCCGCTCCAGGGCCGGTTCTGCAGGTCAAAGGGAACGCCGAGAACAACAGGACGGTTTTCGCGACGGGCTTGAAGGAACGCATCGCGGATCTGCAGCGGCATACGTTCGGGATGGTGTAGGCTGTGATAAGCCGCGCCGGTGGCCGTCACGAACGGGGCCTGATCAATGGCTTGGTTATACCAGTTGGCTTTCAGGGGCGCTTCTCCGGCAAAGATCACCAGCGGGATCGAGGCGCGCACGGCTGCGGGCAGGGAGGTCAGCACCTGCGTCAGCCCCGGTCCGCAGGTCACGGTGGCCACGCCGATCTCGTTGCGAGCCCGGGCAA
Source organism: Litoreibacter sp. (assembly GCA_013042765.1). Taxonomy (GTDB): domain Bacteria; phylum Pseudomonadota; class Alphaproteobacteria; order Rhodobacterales; family Rhodobacteraceae; genus Litoreibacter. Next base: position 1,819 of record JABDPP010000356.1, on the reverse strand, counting down.
ACGACATCGCGGCGGAGACCGCGCAATGTTCGTGGCGGGTGTAGATCATCCGGCAGCCCCGCTCGGCCATGCGGGTTGCCCAGTTCATGTTGGCGTCGCCCAGAAGCGCGAAACAGGTCTCAACGCCCTCTTGCAGGAATGCCTCGGCAAGGATTTCGTAAGTCTTAGGCGTGCTCATCAGCTGGATTTGGAAAAAGCGGCCGCAGGGACCATCAACTCGCCCCGAGCAATCAGGCGGGCGGTTCGGATCAGGCCGGCGGAGTTGAGTTTGAAGCCATCTTCCCCGATCTCGTAATCGACCGCGACGAGGATGCCGCCCGCGGGGTGTTCCACCACGACCTCAGCAGGCATGCCGGAGACCGGGCTGACCAAACCCTCGGCGACGGTGCCGGGCGTCAGCGCGCAGGAGGCAAGGCATTGTGAGCCCGTTACCGCCATGGTCGGGTGGCAGGTCCATGGCATGAAATAGCGCGCGCAGATCGTGCCGCCGTCACGTGCGGGGGCAAGGAGCCCTATTTTGGGGATCACCGATTTCGAGACATCGCCCAGCCCCATCATCTCACCGGCTTTCAGGCGCATCGCCTCGGCGCGCTCGTAGAAAGCGCGGTTCTGGTCCAGTTCCTCGACGGTCTCGTAACCGGTCAGCCCGAAAGCGTCGGCACGCGCAATCATGATCGGCATGGCGACATCCATGCAGGTGACTTCGATCCCGTCTATCGTATCGCGCAGGTTGCCTGTGGGTAGCAGGGCACCGCAGGAGGTGCCCACCACGTCGAGGAAGCTCAAGCCAACGGGCGCTGCCGTGCCGGGAACACCGTCAATAGCGGTGTCGCCTTCGTAGGTGACCTGGCCGTTCGGGGTTTGAACAACCGCGTCGATCCGCGCACCTGTATTGACTGCGTGAACGCGCACGCGGGTCTCGTCGCCGGTCACGGGCATCAACCCCATCTCGATGGCAGCGGGACCGACGCCGGAGAGCATGTTGCCGCATGTCGGACGGTAGTCGACGATCCGCTCTTCCACGCCGACCTGCGCGAAGAAATAGTCGATATCGGCATCCGCGCGCTCGGATCTGCTGAGCATCGCTACCTTTGTCGTCACGGCCACACCGCCGCCGATGCCGTCGATATTGCGGTTATGGCCCGCGCCGATGACGCTCATCAGGATCTCGGACAGGGTGTCTTCGTCCTGCGGCAGGTCGGCGCGGTTGAAATAGGGCCCGCGCGAACTGCCGCCACGCAGGAACAGGTAAGGGATCGGTGTCTGTGTCATCCCAGCGGCCATGGCAGTTTGACCAGGTCCTGCAACAGGCCGGGCGGGAAGTCACGGTTGAGCGTACCGGCCATGGCCGAGATGAAAGCAATCCCGGCGCCAGAGAACAGCATGACTTTCAGCCAGGACAGGCCAGCGCGGATCCGGAAGAATGCCACGAAGAAAATCGCCAGTGCGAGAATGAAACCGAGCAAGGCTGACATCACGAGCAAAGCACCAAACCATACCAGCGTACCCCAGAGCCCGTGATCGGCCTCGGCATCCACGCCACCGGACTCGCGGTCCGCAAAGACTGCGTTGGTCTCGGGTGTGCGCATCATGCGGATCAGCAGCAGGAGGCAGCAGACCAGCGTGATTGACGAGATGGTAACCGGGAAAATCTTGTCGCTCATCAACGTGATGTTCATCGCGTTGACCCAGGCGACCATCAAGTAGGCCGTGACCGCCAGCAGGAAGATCAGAGGTGCCCGTTTGCTTCCGGTCTCGACATTGCCTTCGGGCAGGATCTGCTTGGCCTGACGAATGCCGACGATGATCGAGGCGACGG
>JABDPP010000346.1 GCA_013042765.1 Litoreibacter sp. | reverse complement strand
GTCTCAACCTAGCGGCGTGCTGTGATATTCGCCTCGCTTCCGCCAAGTCACGCTTCGCGATGCCGGCGGCAAAACTGGCGCTCGGTTACCCATTCGATGCAATTCGCCGACTGATGAACGCGGTCGGACCAGCTGCCGCAAAACAGTTCATGTTCACTGCGAAGTCCATCGACGCGGATACGGCGCTGCGTCTGGGATTGGTGCAGGAGATCGTGGACGAAGACACGCTCGAGGCACGCGTCAGTGAACTGGCGGGCACGATTGCGGGCAATGCGCCCCTGACGATCCGTGCGATGAAATTCATCGCGACGCAGGTTCTGGCAGCTGATCCGGACACCCGTGATCTGGACCGTTGCGACGAACTGGTGGCGGCCTGTTTCGCCTCCGAAGACTACGTCGAAGGTCGCAAGGCTTTCCTCGAGAAAAGGAAGCCCGACTTCAAGGGCCGCTAAGGGTTGGATTACAGCAATCTTGAACTGCTTTACCTGCTGGCCGCAGCCTTTGGCACAGCAATTCTGCATAGCGTGGGAGGTTTTGCCGGGGCGCTCTTGATGGCCATTGCCGTGGCGCCAGTGCTCGGGGTCAAGGAGACGGTGCCAGTGGTGGCCGTCGCAATGATGATCAGCCACGCCACGCGCGCGTGGCTTTTTCGCAAGGCGGTGGATTGGGGCGCATTTCGGATGCTGTTTCTGTTCGGATTCCCGTTCATTGTCGCGGGCGTGATGTTCTACGTCGATATGTCTGACCGCGGTGTTGCTCTGTTTCTGGGCTCTTTTCTGCTGGTGTCCCTGCCGCTTAGACGTGTCCTGTCAGGGCGGAGTATTGCCGTCCCGCGTCCGGCCATAGCCGCTGTCGCGGTGCCTTATGGCTTCCTGTCGGGAACCAGTTTCGGGGCAGGTATGATCCTTGCCCCGTTTATGCTGGGCGCCGGTATTGCCGGTGAAGCGCTCCTTGCGACTGTTGCCGTCGCCGGTGTAGTGCTCAACCTGACCAAGACCATAGCCTTTGGCTTGTCGCCGCTGCTGACCCTCGAGCTGGCAGCGCTTGGCGCGGTGCTTGGGCTCTGCACATTTCCGGGCCACGCAGTGGGCCGTTGGATCGTGCGGCGCACGTCGATCCGGGTGCACACCGTGGTCTTGGAGACCTTTGTCGCCTTCGGCGCAATTTATATGCTTTGGAAAGGGCTTATGGGATGAATCCACTTGCCGATGCTCTGGTCGCTCCTCTTTCGGGACGCGCCGATGCCGTTTTGATCCGTCCGGATGGTAGTACGCTGTCAGGTGATGCGCTCTACCGTCTATCGGGGCAGATTGCCAACGTTCTGGTGGGCGCAGGCCTGCAACCCGGGGATCGCGTGGCAATACAGGCTGAGAAGTCGGTGGAGGCGCTTGCACTCTACCTCGCCTGTTTGCGCGCGGGGGCTCTGTTTTTGCCGCTCAACACGGCTTACACGACAGCCGAGCTTGACTATTTTCTTGGGGACGCAGAGCCTCGCGTTGCGATTTGTGATCCCGCATCCGAGGCGGCTTTGGGTCCCATGGCGCGCGATAAGGGAATTGAGCTGCTGACCCTGGACGGGGCGGGAGGCGGAACACTTGCCGAAGGCGCAGCAACAGCACCTGATGAATTCGCCACAGTGCCGCGTGAGCCGGATGACCTGGCCGCGATCCTTTACACCTCGGGCACGACGGGGCGCTCCAAGGGCGCAATGCTGAGCCAGGACAATCTTCTGTCGAACACCGAAGCGCTGGTGGAAACATGGCGCTTTACCAGTGACGACGTGCTGCTCCATGCTCTGCCGATCTTCCATGCCCACGGGTTGTTCGTGGCCGTTAACGTGCTGCTCAGGGTCGGCGGGCGGATGATCTTCCTGCCGAAGTTCGACCTCGAAACGGTAATCGCGCGTCTGCCGGAGGCCACGGCTATGATGGGCGTGCCAACCTTCTACACCCGCCTCTTGAGCGACGCCCGGTTCGACCGCGATCTGACGTCGCATATGCGGCTTTTCATCTCCGGTAGCGCGCCGCTGCTGGCCGAGACGCATCAGGCGTTCGAGGCGCGTACAGGTCACCGGATCCTCGAGCGCTACGGCATGACCGAAACAACCATGAGCACCTCGAACCCCTATGACGGGGAACGTCGCGCCGGAACCGTGGGCTTCCCGCTGCCACGCGTGGAGGCGCGCATCACCGATGCCGAGACCGGCGCGGTGCTGGAACAGGGCGAGGTGGGTATCCTGGAGGTGCGCGGCCCAAACGTCTTCAAGGGCTACTGGCGGATGCCGGAAAAGACCGCGGAGGAGTTTCGAGCGGATGGCTTCTTTATCACTGGCGACATCGCCCGGATCGACGCGGAGGGCTACGTCACCATCGTGGGGCGCGCCAAGGATCTCGTGATTTCCGGCGGCTACAACGTCTATCCCAAAGAGGTCGAATCCGAAATCGACGCGTTGGACGGCGTGCTGGAATCGGCGGTGATTGGCGTGCCGCATCCCGATTTCGGGGAGGCCGTGGTCGCCGCGGTGGTCCGCGAGGGCGGATCACAAATTGTGGCTGAGGGTATTCAGACAGCGCTTCAGGAACGATTGGCCAAGTACAAACTTCCCAAGCTGGTGTATTTCGTGGAAGAACTGCCGCGCAACACGATGGGCAAGGTCCAGAAGAACATTCTGCGTGATGAATATCAGGGCGTATTTAACAAATAATAACAATGTTTTGGAGTGGCTTCTTCAAGTTGCTCCGATCTCAGGAGGTAAGAAAGTATGCGTATCGTTGACATTCGGGAGGCCGTGGTTCCGATCTCCTCTCCGATCCGGAACGCGTATATCGATTTTTCGAAGATGACTGCGAGTGTTGTGGCTGTGGTGACGGACGTGATCCGCGATGGAAAGCCCGTCGTCGGCTATGGGTTCAACTCGAACGGCCGCTATGCCGCTTCGGGGCTTCTGAACGAGCGCTTTCTGCCCCGGCTCCGCGAAGCGAACGCCGATAGCCTGCTGAACGAGGCTGGCGACAACCTCGACCCGCGCCGGATCTGGGCCACGATGATGTCCAATGAGAAACCGGGGGGACACGGCGAACGCTCGGTCGCGGTGGGCGTGGTCGACATGGCGGTCTGGGATGCGGTGGCCAAGATCGCGGGCGTGCCCCTGTGGCGCTATCTCGCAGATACTGAAGGTGACGGCACCGCCGATGATAGCGTCTTTGTTTATGCGGCGGGCGGTTATTACTACCCCGGCAAGGATGACACACAACTGCAGGAGGAGATGCGACGCTACCGTGGCATGGGCTATGAGGTCGTCAAGATGAAGATCGGGGGCGCGTCTCTGGACGAGGACAAGCGTCGGATCGAGGCGGTTCTTGAGGTCGTCGGTGACGGCAAATACCTTGCCGTGGACGCCAATGGCCGGTTCGACCTCGATACGGCTATCGCCTATGCGGAAGGGATGAGCCAATACGGCCTGTTCTGGTACGAGGAGGCCGGCGATCCGCTGGATTATGCCCTGCAGGCCGAATTAGCGAAGCATTACGACGGACCGATGGCGACCGGTGAGAACCTTTTCAGTCACCAGGATGCGCGCAACCTTCTGCGTCACGGCGGCATGCGGCCCGATCGCGACTGGCTGCAGTTCGACTGCGCGCTGTCCTATGGTCTCGTGGAGTACCTACGTACGCTCGCGCTTTTGCCGGATTACGGGTTTTCCAGTCGCAACGTCGTGCCTCATGGTGGTCACCAGCTGTCGCTCAACATTGCGGCGGGCCTGAAACTCGGCGGTAACGAAAGCTACCCAGAGGTCTTTGCGCCTTTCGGTGGATTCGCCGACCACACGCAGGTTGAGGACGGACGTATCGGCCTGCCAGATGCGCCCGGAATTGGCTTTGAGTGTAAGCAGAAACTGATCAAGTGCTTGCGTGAAGCGACCGGTACCTGAGGGTAGGCAGGCTTGTGCGCAGGCAGGTGTTCAGCTTTCGAGGAGTTTCTGGAGCGTCGGCGTCGAAGCTACAAAGACCGGTGTCGCGATACAACGGTCGCGACCTTTTGTCATCGTTTTCAGTCGGAACCGAATATTTTCCCTTGCCAAGTACCAATATTGGATAGGTGAATTCTAGCTACGACGCTGATTTAGGGTGGCCAGACATTATCTTGTTTGAAGAAGCACTGGATTTCCGAGACGAGAAGAGAAACGACTTTTCGGGAGAAGAGTTCGCTACCAATAAGTTGATAGCTGGTGAATTCAGAAAACTGGGCTTTCGGGTCGAGGAATTTGGATCAGTGATCCGTTCCACGAAAGAAGGAACGGCAACCTTCAATTCACAAAATGTCACAGGGTTCGATTCCAACCTCACAAGTAGACTGGTAAAGGACAAGCCTTTGACGAAAGTCCTTCTGGCAGAGGCCGGAATCAGGGTTTCAGAAGGCGATCATTTCTCGCTCGATGATAAAGAGGGCGCTCGGTGTTTCGTAGAAAGCACGCCGCATGTCGCGGTCAAACCATTGGATGGTCATCAAGGCAAAGGCGTATCGCTCGATGTTACGCCGGATACCTTCGAGGCGGCTTGGAAGAAAGCCAGCCTTGAGACGAAAAAAGGTATTCTCATTGAACGCTTCATCAGCGGAGGCAAGGAAGCCCGGTATCTGGTGATCGACGGTAAATGCGTAGCCGTTGCGTTGAGGTTGCCACCCTTCGTGATTGGTGACGGAACCAGCACGATCGAAGAATTGGTCGAGCGGACAAACGCGGTTCGTTGCAACAACCCGTGCCGTCGCAAATACCTGATCCGGAAGACTGTTGAACAGCTAGCATTCCTCAAGCAGCGAGGTTTCACTCTGAATTCCGTTCTCGGGAAGGATGAGACCGTTGTGCTGGATCTCAAATCAGGTCCCGGCCCGGGTGGCGATACAGTGAATATCACGGGCAGGGTTCATCCCTCCATGATCGCCCTGGTCGAGAAGATTACCAAGACTTTCCCGGGCCTACACGTGCTTGGCGCGGATATCATTGCCGAAGACCATTCGAAGCCAATCTCAGGCAATAATTACATCGTTTTGGAGGTTAACACCGACGCGAGGATCATGGGGCACCAGTTCCCTGATTTCGGGGAACCGATCAATGTTGCGCGTTTGATTGTTGAATCTTGTGTCGAGCGAATGGGTTTGTTGGAAACTGTGTTGGAGAAGACTAGGTCCAAGCCGTCGCCAGCGAGAGCCTCAAAGGCGAATACTGCTCTCGTGCCTAGAGACGATGAAATGACTTTGGTGTTCGGGGGGGATACCAGCCTTGGCGATACGTATCTGGCCCGTGGCAAATATCCAGACGCTCAGCTACGCCTTTGCAAAGAGCCTGAGAGCTTCTTCGAAAGGCTGTCACCGCTCATCACCGATAAATCCCATTTCGTCCTAAATTTCGAAAGTGTTTTGGCTGATCGTGCATCCGATCCTTGGGGAGGTGAGAAGAAGTTCATGGGGCTGGATGATCCGGATCGCACGGTTTCGACCCTCAAATCAATTGGCGTCGATTCAGTCTCGCTTGCGAATAACCACACCATGGACTTTGGCGCTGCGTCTCTGATGGAAACCATTGACCACTTCAAGAAAGAGGGCGTGAATGCCTTTGGCGCAGGCAACGACCGCCTTGAATCTTCACATCCTCTGACCCTGTCGACGCATCTAGGCAACGTCCATATCTTGAGCGGATTTGAATATCGCCGAAGCTACCACGAGAAGTATCGTTTCTATTCCGCACGCGCGCGCCCCGGGGTCCAGCGGTTTCGGCAAGCCCCCGACAACCAGCTGGCAGACGAAATTCGTGATCTGAGGTCGAAGGACCAGACCGCGTTTATCGTGGCTTTCCCGCACTGGGGTGCTTCGAAAAACTATGCTTGGGCCAACGAGAAAATGTTCAAGGTCAACACCTCGTTTCTTAAAGCTGGCGCTGACCTGGTGATGGGGCATGGCGCTCATATGATGCAGCAATGCTGGGTCGAGGATCGCGATACAACGATTTTCTCTCTGGGTAATTTCGTTTTCAACTCGCCAGGCAGGTACCAAAAATTGGGGGCGCCTCCCTTTAGCCTCGTCGCACGCCTGAACCTTCAGCGCCATGCGAAGCGATGGGCAACGCGGTTGCGGCTATATCCGATCGTTTCCGATAATCGTATAACCGGTTTTTCGCCACGTCCGGTCACTGAAAAGGAGGCGCTGGAGGTTTACGACATCCTCACAGAGAGAGGTCAGCGAATATTTCAGCAGTCATTCTCGCTCGGTCAGGACAGTCGCGGGTACTTTGTTGAGAGAGCCGGCCCCGTTAGCCGGCGTTGCGCGCAACTAGACTAGGGTCAGCAGCTCCAGCGGAGACATAAAGCCTTGTTGGCCAGTCGCCGAAAGGTTTGCCGAAGGGTTTCCGCTGGCGCCTGAGGTTGAACCTCGCGTTATGCGGTTTCGTTCTGTAATGTGGCGATATGAGCCCGGGTCCTGAAATCCTTATCTTCTCCGATCTCGACGGGACGTTGCTGGACCACGAGACTTATCAATGGCGTGCAGCGGAGCCGGCGCTTGCGCGGCTTCGGACAATGAATGCGGGGCTTGTGCTGGCGACCAGCAAGACGGCGGCAGAGGTTGCGCCACTGCGTGCAGAGATCGGCTTCTCCACCTGGCCGGCAATTGTCGAGAATGGCGGTGGTCTTCTCGAGCCGGGCAACCAGCCAACCCAAGACACCTCGATCTATCAGGAGATACGTGCAGCGCTGCGTGACCTCCCGCAAGGTTTCAGGGGGTTTGGCGATATGACGAACGATGAAATTAGCGCTCTCACAGGCCTTTCTCCGCAGAGTGCTGAACATGCCAAGGCGCGGCAATTCAGCGAACCTGGGCTTTGGATCGGGGCTGAAGCGGATTTCCAGAGATTTACCGACGCGGCGCGGGAAGCGGGGCTATTCGTGCAGCGGGGCGGGCGTTTTACGGCACTCTCCTTCGGCGAGACAAAAGCCGATCGGGTGGTCGATCTGATCAAACGCTACAGACCGAAACACAGTATTGCCCTCGGGGATGCTCCAAACGATGCGGAGATGCTCCAGTGGGCGGATATCGGGATCATCGTGGCGAACCGCGCGGGTCCCGACGTGCCACGCCTGCCGGGCGAAGACAGCGGGCGCATCCGGCGTACCGAGCGCGAAGGACCCGACGGCTGGAGCGACGCGGTGTCAGAGATATTGGACGAATTTTCAACGAAGAGAGAGCCGACATTCCATGGCTGATTTCCATCAGAACGGCAATATTGCGACGCTGCACAACCTCCGGACGCGCAACCTTGATGACCTGACCTATGAGCTGAATGCCTTTGCGGAAACCCGCAAGATCACGCTTGTTCTTCCCAGTCTTTACTCCGAGCTTGAAGGGCCGGCCCTATCCGGCATTCTCGATGAACTATCGGAGGTGCCGTACCTGCACAGGATCATTGTTGGCCTCGATCAGGCGGATGAAGCCCAGTTCCGCCATGCACAGAGCTATTTTTCACGCCTGCCGCAACAGCATATCGTGATCTGGAACGATAGCCCTCGCATGAAGTCTCTGGGTCAACGGCTTGAAAAAATGGGGCTTTCTCCTCTCGAGCCCGGCAAGGGCAAGAATGTCTGGAGTTGCATCGGCTATCTCATCGCCTGCGCGGATACCTCGGTGATGGCGATCCATGACTGCGATATTCTCACCTACCGCAAAGAGATGCTGGCCCGCCTTGTCTATCCGGTCGCGCACCCCGATTTCCGCTACCAGATGGCCAAGGGATTTTATCCCAGAACCGATGGCAAGCATATGAACGGCCGTGTTACGCGTCTCTTGATAAGCCCGCTTCTGATCGCCCTGAAGAAGGTCATCGGCGACCGCGACTACCTCGATTATCTGCGCAGTTTCCGCTACCCGCTGTCGGGAGAGTTCGCGATGCGTACACCTTCCCTGCCAGACCTCCGCATTCCCTCGGATTGGGGGCTCGAGGTCGGGGTTCTGTCGGAAGCGTGGCGTAACTTGGCCCCCCAGTCGGTCTGCCAGGTGGAGATTTCGGATGCCTATGACCATAAGCATCAGGACCTGTCGCCCGAAGACGCGTCGCGGGGTTTGAGCCGGATGTCGACGGATATCTGCAAGGCTATTTTCCGCAAACTTGCCGCTGATGGTACGGTGTTCACGCCGAATCTGTTTCGGTCGTTGAAAGCGACTTACTACCGTGTCGCGCTCGACCTTCTGGAGAGCTACTACAACGACGCGAAGATGAACGGCTTGGTGGTCGACCGCCACAAGGAAGAAAAATCGGTTGAACTCTTTGCGGAGAACATCATCCGCGCAGGGCAAATGTTCCTCGATAATCCGCATGACACTCCGTTTATCGCGACCTGGAGCAGGGTGAACGCCGCAGACCCTGAATTCTTGCAGGATTTCAGGCTCGCGGCCGCAGAAGATGCGCAGGAATTTGGCTGACCGTGGTCGGATGCCGTCGAGGCGTCACGCCCGGTTTGAAATCCACCGGCACTGGTAGGGCGCGAAAGGGATCTCCGGCGCGGATGGAACGATCTGTTCGCCGCTGATCAGGTCGATCCAGCTGTCATCTTCGATCAGGTTGATCTCCGAAGGGCTCACCTGAACGGTCTCATTGCTGACATTGTGGATGGCAAAGACAGACTGGTTGCGATCAAGGCTCTGGCGCCAGACCCCGAACAGGCGGTCATCCATCCGCAGCGTGAACTGGGTTCCGTTGGGGTGAAAGGCCGGTTGTCTTGCGCGCAACCGCAGCCGTTCGGACAAGGCCTCGAGAACCCGGGACTGGTCTGTCTCGGGGTCGGCGAGACGCTCCAGAAGATCGGGATAGTGCCACCTATGCCGGTTGATGGCGCGATTCATGCCGCGCCGCTCGACCGCGTCGTGATCATGCCGCGTGGCAAGAAGGGAATGAATGTAGAAGGCGGGAATACCTTCAAGGGACATCGGGATCGTCTGCGAGCACAGGAACCGATCAATGTGGAGGTCATCTTCGCCTTTGAACGTGCGGCGCAGCACATCAAACAGCGCGCAGTTCAGCTCGTAAGGGGCCTCGGTGCCGTCTGGCAATGCCCGCATGGACACCAAAGCTCCCGCCTCAAGGGCGGTGTCGATCATCCGGTCCCGCTCCTCCGGCGGCAGGACCCCTTCGGCCGGGCGCATGCCTATCCCGTCATGGCTGGCGGTGAAATTGAGATAGGCGCAACCAAGTTGCGCGGGCGGCATCGCGGATTGCCAGCGGTGGAGATAGCGTGCGGTGCCCGACTGCATTGCATGCAGGATCAGTGGCGGCAGCGGAAAATTGTAGACCGCGTGCGCCTCGTTGCGATTGCCGAAATAGCTGAGGTTTTCGGTGCGCGGAACATTGGTCTCGGTCAGAAGGACAACCGTTTCATGGGCATAATCGCAAAGCAGGCGAAGCAACTGAACAATGGCGTGGGTCTGTGGCAGATGAATGCAGGTCGAACCAGGCTCTTTCCAGATGAACGCAACCGCATCGAGCCGCAGGATCCGCACGCCCTTGTCGATATGAATCCGGATGATCCGCAGCATCACCAGCAGGACCTCCGGATTTGAAAAATCGAGATCTATCTGGTCATGGCTGAATGTGCACCAGACATGCCGCGCGCCATCACGTGTCTCTACCTTCTGCTGGAGCGGCGTTGTCCGTGGCCGCACCACGCGGGAGAGATCATCTTCCGGATCCGCCTCGAAAAAGAACCGGTCATAGGGGCTGTTGCCCTGCCGGTAGGCATTGAACCACGCACTCTGGCTGGAGACGTGGTTGAGGACCAGATCCGACATCAGGTGAAACCGCGATGCGATCCGGGTTACATCGCTCCAATCCCCCAGTCTTGAGTTGACGGCCCGGTAATCGGTTACCGCGAACCCATCGTCAGAACTGAAGGGAAAAAACGGCAAAATGTGAATGCCGTTGACCACGCCATCCATCTTGCGCGACAGAAAATTTTCGAGGAGGTCCAGGGGTTTGTGGCGCCCGTCCGTGATGGAATCGCCGTAGGTAATCAGGACCGCATCATGTTCCGACCACAGGCTGTTACCGGGCACACGCGCCCGCTTTCGACAGCTTGTACCGTTGGGCCAGAAAGCGTCTTCGACCTGTTTGACGAGGGCGTCTGCAGCAATTTCAGGGTAAATTCGTTGAACCAGCTCCTTCAGGCGCAGATGCAACAAGCTCTTATTTTGTGTCACGCCTTCTCGTCTCCTGGGCCGACGGCATTAAACGGCAAAACTGTCGTATAATTGTTTTTCGGCTTTCGCCTTAGGAGTCAAACTGTGATCCGGCGTGTCTGAGAAAAAGTGAAGCTTTGCGGTAAGACATCGCGTTTCCGCTTCTAAATCATGCACTTCTGAGTCAAAGGCATCAGGTGTCGGGCGGATGCTTGCGCCCGCGCGTGGCCATTGTCACGCCCGCAAGGATCAGGAACACGGCAATCCAGTTAAACCCCGGCAGGCCGTCCCATCCGATTCCGAGCAGAGCCAGCATGCTTAGACCCATGCAGGTCGTAACGGCTCCGATGCCTGCCTGCGCAAACCCGACAGGGCGGTCGCTCGCCGCGCGTGAGCCTGCCTCAAATCGGCTGAAGATTGCCATGAATGGAAGAAGCCCAAGGATCAGCGTCGCCATCCAGACCGGGCGAAAGGCCCACCATGCTCCCGTGCCGGGCTCGATGGCGAGGCCAAGGCCTCCGAGCGCCAACGACAGGCCAACAAGCACAATCACCACGGTCAGGTGCCACAGGTAGAGAGTCATAATGCTTTGACCCGCGAGAATGACGAGGGCCCAAGGGGTCTCCCGCTGCAGCCAGACTGAGAGCGGTCGCGCCAAAAGCAGCATCAGACTGATCTGGATAGATCCCAGAGCGAGCATCGCGGTTGTCGGCGGGCGGGTGTTGGAAAACGCCTCGCCCGGGACGGATACCATGCTCAGCGGATAACCTGCCGGGCCCAGCAGAATGCTCATCCAGACAAGGCCCGTGGCGATCAGCAGGGCAATGCCCCGGCCTCCGATATCGCCGCGCCACCACCAGTAGCCGAGTTGATGTGCTGCCAGCCAGACCGGCGCGTAATTAACCCAACGCAGCCAGCTCTGACCCAGCCCGACGCCGATCAGATCGACGAGGATGGCCAGCGCGGCAAGGGCCATCACCGACCACAGGCCGAACCTTTCCCAGAACGCATAGGATATCGGAACGACCAACGTCACCATCAGGTAAACCGCGAGGAACCAAACCGGGATCAGGGCGGCGCGGGAGGCATTCGCGACAAGCTCCGAATCGGTTTCGAGTTGATATGCGATGGTGGCAGCGATCGCCCAGAGGATCACCAGAGGCACAACCGGTACCAGCAGGCGGCGCAGCCTGCCCGCGGCCCAGATGTTGCGCTTTTCTGGTGACCGGCGCGCCGACGTCCAGGAGGCCGCATTCGAGTACCCGCCCACGAAGAAGAACACGGGCATGACCTGAAAAATCAGCGTGAGATACTGTGTCCAGGGCAGTTCGGCGAGGATATTGCGAAGCTCCAGCTGCCCCTCCGGAGCATAAGGGGCCACCAAGAACCAATGTCCCAGAACGACGAAACAGATCGCCGCTGTCCGGTAGAAATCAGCCGCGCGGTTGCGGCTGGCGGGTGTTTGTCGCGCCGCCGCGCGGGCTTGGCTGAGCAGGCTCATGGAAGAAACCTGCGCTACAGCATGCCTCCGTGCAAGATGTAACGCGGCGTCAGAACTTCTTGTTAGGCCGTGGGAAATTCGTCATCGAGCCCTAGGGCGCGCACAGATATGAAAGCCCGGAGACAGGTTTCTTGTGTTCGCGGTCCTATCCCTTTTTCGCAGTTTTTTGCGCGGGCGACCTGTTCCGCCGCCTGATTTCGGCAACGCCAAGGACGGCCACGGGACATCGGGCGGCGTCGAGCAGGCGCCGCAATTCCTCGCGGGTCTTGAGCGGCCCGGCTCTGAAATCGGCGACAACAAGCGACGCATGGCTGCGGTCGACACGGGCGAGAATATCTTGCGACACTTCTCCTTCCTCAGGTGGAACTTCCGACACGACGGTTCTCAGTGCTTGGGCCAATTTTGAGGCCATCTCCTGAGCCCTGTCTTTCGTTGCGCTCCGCGAACGTAGCAAAAGGACACGCCCACGTTGGCGCAGGAGCGGTCTGTGTCCGAGGAGAACAAGATCTTCGTCGGAGACAGAGGCGCAGACGCTGCTGATCAGGTCGCCGGGCTCTGTTTTGAACCTCCACTCCGTCGACTGTGCGGCTGCCGTCTCGGCCAGCGTTCTCTCAAAGGCACGTGCATCGCTCTTTGAAAGTCCAAGCGTTTCCAATTGCGACGGGATTTCCAGACGGCGGCCGCGGGTCGAGACGATCTGCTGGTCCGCGGTGACGGCGAGCTCCGTGATCCTCTCTTCCGCAAGGATGCCGGCAAGGCGCGCGGGCATCAGTTTCAAGAGCGGCAGAATAAGGGGAAGGGTTGCCTCCGCATCCGCGAAGCACTTTGCGGCAATCAACAATTGGCGGGTCCGTCGCAGCGAGGTGCTCATGCAAGGCCTCCGGGATCCGGTTCTTCCGAACGGGCCGCGAAGGCCCGCCGGGCTTGTGCGAACGCTTGAAGTTGAGCCTCGATCCTGGCGTTCACGCTGTCCGCTTCGAAATCACCTTCCGGTGTTCGTGCGCCTGCGGGGGTCCCGGTTAGCAACTCCATGGCTTGATCGACCTTCGCGATCGGGATGATCCGGAAGCGCCCGGCCTCTGCCGCTTCAACGACGCGGTCCCGCAACATCAGATGCGCGACATTCGCGACCGGGATCAGGACGCCCTGATCCCCGGTCAGTCCGCGTCTGGCGCAGATATCGAAGAACCCTTCGATCTTCTCGTTGACGCCTCCGATGGCCTGCACCTCGCCGAGTTGGTTGACCGACCCGGTGATCGCAAGGTCCTGACGGATCGGCAGATGCGACAGTGCCGACAGCAGCGCGATCAACTCGGCGCAGGAGGCGCTATCTCCGTCGATGCCGCCATAGCTTTGCTCGAAGACGAGACTTGCATGCAATGAGAAAGGCACGTCCAGCGCATAGGTAGATGTCAGATAGCCCGCGAGGATCATCACGCCTTTTGAGTGGAGCGGACCGCCAAGTTCGACCTCCCGTTCGATGTCGATGAGCTTTCCGGTTCCCATCCGGGTGCGGGCGGTGATGCGGGAGGGCCGCCCGAACCGGTGATCGCCAAGGCCCACCACCGAAAGCCCGTTGATCTGGCCGACCTTTTCGCCATCGGTGTCGATCATCAGTGTCTCTCGCGTGATCGCCTCGTGGGTTCTGTCCCGGATCCGGGCACCGCGCCGGTCGCGCTCCTCCACCGCGCGATCGACATCCTCTGCCGCGATCTCCGCCTGTCCGCGCATGCGTGCATAATGCTCCGCTTCGCGCAGGATGTCGGCGATCTGGCTCAACCGCAGGGAGAGCTTCTGGCTGTCCTCCGCGATCCGCGTTGCCTCGTCGAGCAGGCGTGCAACGCCCGTATCTTCCGGCGGCAACAGCCCTTCCTGCGCGGCATAGCTGCGGATCAATCCTGCCAGCCCGGCCAACGAGGCGCTGTCGCGATCGACGTTGTCCTCGAAATCGGCCTGGATCTTGAAGAGTTCCGAAAAGTCCGGGTCGAGCATGACCAAAAGGGCGTAGAGCAAGCGGTCGCCCACAAGGATCACCCGCAGATCGAGCGGGATCGGATCCGGCTCCAGCGACGTGGTCGACATCAGGCTCATGCGCTCGGCCAGCGACGTTATGGTAATGGCGCGTTTCTTCAGGCTGCGTTTCAGCGCGTCCCATGCAAAGGGCTCGCTGAGGACCCGTCGGGCATCAAGCACAAGGAAGCCGCCGTTGGCCCGGTGCAATGCGCCTGGTCGGATCAAAGTGAAATCAGTAATCAACGAGCCCATGTGGGAGACATGCTCGATCCGTCCCACCAGCCGGTCGAGCGTCGGCAGATCCTCGGTTTCGATGGGGGCTGTGGCGTCCGGCCCCGGCGTATTGGCCACAACCACGTTGACCATGTATCGGCCAAAAGCCGGTTCGCGATGCGATTTGCCAAGAGGTTCGGGGAAGAGCCCCTCGTTCATTTGAGCCGTTGTTTGCAGGAACAATTCCGGATTCGCGATCATGTCCTCCCGCACGCGGGCCAGATAGGGCTGGATCTCTTCTCCATTTCCCAGTGCCGCCTCGGCCTCCGTGATCCGACCGGAGACTGCGCGCTCGGCCATTTCCGCGTTCAAAGCTTCGACGCGGGCGCGATGCTCACGCTCCAGCTTGGGGGCATTGCTCAAAACTTCGGTCAGACCTTCCTGGAAGCGCGGGATCTTCTCGTCGATCTTTTCCTGCTCTTCTTCCGGGAGCTTGTTGTAGTCTTCCGTTTTCAGGGCCTCGCCGTCGCGCGTCGCGGCAACCATGTAACCCATGGGCGTGCGGACAACGGCCACATCTTCCTTGCGGGCGCGTTCAGCGAACTCGGCCATGGCCTGTTCCTGCCGTTCCCCGAATTCCTCGTCTATGGCTCGGCGCTGGGTCTGGTATTCATCGGACTCGAAAAGCGCGGGGATATCGCTGGCCAGATCATCAACAACCCGCTCCATCTCCTGACGCAGCCTGTCTGCCATTCCCGCCGGCAGCCGCAGAGCGACCGGTCTGTGCGGCGCATCGAAATTATTGACATAGGCCCAGTCCGGGGGAAGCTCACGGCTGGCCACTTGTTCGCGAAGCACGCGATGAACAGCGGTATGACGCCCGGTGCCGGGTGGTCCAAGAACGAAGAGGTTGAAGTCGCTGCCGCGCATCTCCACGGCCAGACGCAGTGCGCGCAGCCCGCGTTCCTGACCGACAAGGGCAGGGCCGGGGGCCTGCTCGACCTGCTCGCTGGAAGTGCTGCGCAGCGCGGCCGGATCGCATCTCTGGCGCAACTGTCGGCCAGTCAGGGCTTTGGGCGCGGCGCTCGCCATTGTCATTCCTTCCCAACGATATTCACGCTTCAAACCTTGCAGTCTCCCCGGGGTCCGGGTCTTGATCCTTATCAATGCGGGGCGCCCCTGCCGGTCCGATCATCGCGGGCATCGGCATGAGATTGGGAAAGGGAGGGCCATGGGCCTTGAGCGCCAAAACGCGCCGCATAACGGGCATGCTACGCTCAGGCGGTCAGTCGGCCTCTCCGGGCTGATCCTTTATGGGCTTGGCGTTACCATCGGTGCTGGCATTTATGTCCTTGTGGGCGAGACGGTTGTGCGTGCTGGACAATTCGCCCCTGCCTCCTTTCTGCTTTCCGCCTTTGTCATGGCCTTCACGGCCGGGTCATTTGCCGAGTTGTCCGCGCGTGTGCCCCAAGCCGCGGGTGAGGCCGTCTACGTGGAGGCCGCCTTCCGTCGTCCCTGGCTGACGATCATCGTGGGACTGGCGGTGTTGTTTGAAGCGATGATCGCCGCTGCTGCAATTTCTGTGGGCGCGTCCGGCTATGTGGCCGAGCTTGTGCCGCTGCCCCGTCAGGTGCTGAT
>JABDPP010000339.1 GCA_013042765.1 Litoreibacter sp. | reverse complement strand
CTCAGCGAGAACGATTCAGCGCCGGCTTTCTGTGCCACCAGACGCAACCGGATCGCGCCAATACCCGGCGCACTCGTCTCCGCGATATCGAGAACCTCCGACCACGCAGTCACGGTATCACCGGCGTGACAGGGATTGGCATGCGCCCCGCCATTGAGGCCCACGATCATCTGCGCGTTGGCCAGCCCGTTGAAGCTCAGCGCGCGGGCCAGAGAGATGACATGCCCGCCATAGATCAGGCGCCGCCCGTCGGCGCGCTGCGTCACGTCAAAATGTACCTTGGCGGTGTTCTGCCACAGCCGGGTGGCCAGCATGTGCTCGGCCTCCTCAATCGTGACCCCATCGACATGGTCGATCTTCTCGCCAATCTCGTAATCCGACAGGCGATGCAGCTCGCCGGCCTGGGCGAAATCATAATTGGAGAAATCGAGCCCCTCCGGCACGACCAGATCGCCGGCGGCAACGGCGCTGGCGAGATCCGGGATCACGGTCTCCGGTGCGGGCGCCTGCGGGTCGCGCTTTCGCACCATGACCCATCGGACGTACTCCAGAACCTTGTCACCGAACTGGTTCTCACCGGTTGTGCGGACCCAAACCACACCGGACTTGCCGTTGGAGTTCTGCTTCACGCCAATCACTTCAGAACGGGCAAACAGCGTGTCGGCGAGGTGCACCGGCCTGAAGAACCGACCTTCCGCATATCCCAGGTTCGCCACGGCGTTGACCGAGATATCCGGCACGGTTTTTCCGAAAACGGTGTGGAACCCGATTAGGTCCTCCATCGGGGCCTCATGCAGCCCGCATTCACGCGCGAACTCGTCAGACGAATAGAGCACGTGGCGGGCCGGATAGAGCGCGTGATAAAGCGCCCGTTCGCCGCCAGACATGGTCCGCGGCACCGCATGCTGGATCACCTGTCCGACGCTGTAATCCTCGAAAAACCGGCCTGCGCTGGTCTTGCCCGTTGCCATCACTGATCCCCAAGCTTGAGGTCGGGGCTGTAACTTCCCTCGGCCTCTTTGACGACGGCCTGACCACAGCGCATTACCCCGCGCGCCGCGTCGAACGCATAGGTCGGATCGCCGTAAAGCGTCCAGCCTTTATCAATCGCGTCGCTGACCTTGTGGCAGAAGGCCGAGGTGTCGTCCTCACTCAGGAACCGGTAGAGCTTCATGTCATCCTCCGAAGGGCGGCACACCCAGATAGGTGTGCACAGCGCTGATGATGGCCACCAGCACCAGAGTGACGACCAGCAGCACGACCTCCTTCTTGGCGGGGGCTTGCGCGGGCGGTTTCCACGCGCCCTCTGCCTTGTTTATCACGATCATCTCGGTAACGGCCCAGGCCAGCAGGCCGCCGAACAGGATGATGGAGGCGAGATCGCCGTTCACCAGAAGATGCGCGAAGGCCCAGATCTTGACCGCACCCAGCTGAGGGTGACGAACTTTCGTACCCAGCCAGACTTTCTCCGGCTTCGCCGCACTCGCGCCAAAGACGTAAAAAGCGATTATCATCAGAAGGTTATTGATGTGCACCATGAAGGTGGGCGGATACCAGATCGAGATGAAATCAGCGCCGCGATAGCCAATCACCATCAGAACGATAGACCCGACCAAGACCACGGCGAAGACCCCCTTGGAGGCCTCACCCATCCGGTCGGTCATCGCCTGACGGGCATCAGGTGCAAGCCGCTTGAAAAGATGCGCGCCCCACCACAGCAGAAGGCCAAAAATTAGCAAGGTCATGGGTCAGCTCTCCAGTTCTGCAATTGCGTCAGCCTTGGCCAGCAGAGCCCGGGCCGTTTCAACATGCAGGTTTTCAACGATTTTACCATCCAGAACGGCCACGCCCTCCCCTTTGGCTTCGGCCTCTTCAAACGCCGCGATCTGGCGCTGTGCAATCTCGACCTCTGCCGCAGAAGGTGCAAAGGCTGCGTTGGTGATCGCCACCTGTGCCGGGTGGATGAGCGATTTGCCGTCAAATCCCATGTCGCGCCCCTGTCCAGCCTCGACACGCAGGCCTTCGTTGTCCTTGAACGCGTTGAAGACGGAATCGATACAGATCAGACCATGCGCCCGCGCCGCAAGAAGGCACAGTTGCAGGGAGGTCAGAAGCGGTTCCCGATCGGCGCGGAACCGGCAGTTGAGGTCCTTGGCCAGATCGTTCGTGCCCATCACGAAGCCTTCCATGCGCGGACCGGTCGCGATCTCTGCGGCGTTCAGGATCCCGAGCGGGGTTTCCATCATCGCCCAGAGGCGCGTCCGGGCGGACGCCGGCTCCGCATCCAGACGAGCGGAGATCTCCGCCACGGCCGCGCGGCTCTCAACTTTCGGCAGCAGGATCGCGTCGGGTCCGACCTTCGCAAAGGTCTCAAGGTCTTTCGGCCCCCATTCCGTGTCTTGCCCGTTGATCCGGACGAGCCGGTAACGCGGCCCGAAATCTGTTCCGGAAAGGGTCTCTGCCAGCAGTTCACGCGCCTTCGCCTTCTCGTCGGGAGAAACGGCGTCTTCCAGATCGAAAATAATCGCATCAACCGGCAGGGTCGTTGCCTTCTCCAGCGCCCGGGTCTTCGAGCCCGGAATGTACAAAACCGACCGGAAGGGTCGCGTGAGCGGTGTCATCGATTCTTACCTCCACGGATGTTCTGAGACGGTTCGAGCATAAGCGAACCGCTCCCGCAATAACTGTTTGGCCCCGATCGGCCCCGGCGCGAACGGCCGGTTAACCATATCTTCGTATGCTGAGCCCGACCATGCAGCCGTTATGTGCCCCGCGACCGCCCTCATAGGCCAATGCGAAGGATGCACGCAGCTTCATTGTGGAAAGCAAAGGAAATTGGACATGCAAAATCAGATTTTCGGACTGTCATTCGGATTTGCGGCGCTTCTTCTGGCGGCGGACATGGCCTCCGCACAACCCGTGGCGCGATGCGCCCAGCGCGATGTGATCATCGAAAAACTCGCCTCCAGCTACGGGGAAAGCCGCCGGTCCATGGGACTGGCCGGTGACAACTCGATCATCGAGATGTTTGCCTCCACCGACAGCGGCACATGGACGATCACCATGACGCGCCCCAATGGCATCACCTGCCTGGTAGCGGCGGGGTCCGGTTACGAGACGGTCGAAGAAGAACTGCCCGCAAAACTTGGCCTGCCAACCTGATCTGAGGAAAAAAGGGGTCACGTCAGACCGTCATAAAGGAGCTTGCCACCGGCGCTGACCAGCAGAATGTAGGTGATCGCGAAAAAGACCGGCTCCGGTACGCGCCGGTGCGCATAAATCCCCAGAGCAGCCCCCAAAATGGCCACCGGCGCGAGGTAGAGATCGGCAAGCAAGGTTTCCCAGGTGAAAATGCCCAGAAACGCATAGGGGATGAACTTGAAGATATTGACGATCCAAAACACGAGCACAGTCGTGGCCTGATAGGTGGTCTTGCCGATCTTCTGGGTCAGCAGGAACATCGCCACAGGCGGCCCACCAGCATGCGAGATGAAGCTCGCAGCGCCAGAGACGACCCCGACAAAAATACCCAGGCCCGGCCGAAAGGGATGTTCTCGCAACCGCAACAAACCCAGCCGCGTTGAGAGTTGGTAGAGGACGAAGCCGATCGAAATCAGGCCGATCAGGACACGCAACATGTCGGCCTCGATCGTTTTGTAGAGCCAGGCCGCCAAAACAACGCCGAGCGCGCCTCCGACGATCAGGACTTTCGAGTTCGGCCAGTCCCAGCGCCGCCAGAAGGGCTTGAGCGTCCAGACATCAACCAGCATGAGGAGCGGCAGCATCACGC
>JABDPP010000335.1 GCA_013042765.1 Litoreibacter sp. | reverse complement strand
GCGTGGACCCAAGCCGTGATCTGGAACTGCTGGAAGTTACCCTTCCCGGCGTGTTCGAAACCGAAATCGTTTCGTGAGGTCAGACGAACTGCTCGCGGATCAGGCGTTCCTCGAGCCCGTGCCCCGTATCGAAGAGCAACCGGTGGGAGACGCCAGGTTCTGAGCGGATTTCTACCGAAACGACATTGCCCGCTGTGCGGCTGTCCGCATCCGCCATCACGGGGCGTTTGTTTGGTTGCAGAACGTCAAACCTGACATGGGCGGCTTTCTGCAACAGTGCACCACGCCAACGCCTTGGACGAAAAGCCGACATGGCCGTGAGCGCCAGAACATCCGCACCAATCGGCAAGATCGGGCCGTGGGCCGAGTAGTTGTAAGCCGTCGAGCCAGCCGGCGTTGAGACAAGCGCCCCGTCACAAACCAGTTCATCCATGCGCACCTTGCCATCCACGGTAATGCGCAGTTTCGCTGCTTGTGGGCCGGCCCGCAAAAGCGATACCTCGTTTATCGCAAGGGCTTCGTGCACCGTTCCATCGGCGTGAACGGCCTTCATCCGAAGCGGGTTGATGACTTCCTCTTCAGCAGCGGCGAGCCGTTCCAGCACACCTTCTTCCTGATACTCGTTCATCAGAAAGCCAACCGTACCGCAATTCATACCGTAAACCGGGACATCAAGGTGCTGGGTCCCGTGCAGGGTCTGCAGCATGAAACCGTCGCCGCCCAGTGCCACGATCACATCCGCATTTTCTGGCGTCACGTTGCCATAGACATGCGACAAAGCGCGCGCCGCATCCTGAGCGATCTGGGTTTCCGACGCCATGAAGGCAATTTTCTCAATCTTTGGCATGGGTTAGCTTTCCGTTTGGAAGAGTCTTCGCGTGCCATGCGCCGAAAAACAAGGCTTTTGATCAGAATTCGCATGGCGCAGAATCCCCGTGCTGCGTCGTATTGCTTGTTTTGCTTTCGTGGCTTTAGGACTAAAACGTGCCACCGAACGCGATTTTTTGGATAGAAGAGAGATCCTCATGAATGCATCCCACCGTGATGACGGCTTTTTCAGTGAAGGGCTTGAGACCCGCGATACCGAGCTGTTTGACGCCCTCTCCAAGGAACTCGGGCGTCAGCGCGATGAGATCGAACTGATCGCCAGCGAGAACATCGTCTCCGCTGCGGTTATGGAGGCGCAAGGCTCCGTGATGACCAACAAATATGCCGAAGGATATCCCGGACGGCGCTATTATGGCGGCTGCCAGTTTGTCGATGTCGCGGAAAACCTTGCCATCGACCGCGCCAAAGAGCTGTTCGGTTGTGGTTTTGCAAATGTGCAGCCGAACTCGGGCTCACAGGCCAATCAAGGCGTTTTCACTGCGCTTCTGAAACCCGGCGACACCATTCTGGGGATGAGCCTTGATGCCGGCGGGCACCTCACACACGGCGCAGCCCCGAACCAGTCGGGCAAATGGTTCACCGCGGTGCAGTATGGCGTCAAGCCCGACACGCTTGAGATCGATTACGATCAGGTCGCAGCGCTGGCCGCGGAGCACAAGCCGCAGATGATCATCGCGGGCGGCTCGGCCATTCCACGCAAGATCGACTTCGCCAAGTTCCGTGAGATTGCCGACAGCGTGGGCGCCTATCTGCTCGTCGACATGGCGCATTTTGCAGGCCTTGTGGCGGCAGGTCTCTACCCCTCGCCCTTCCCGCATGCCCATGCAGCTACGACCACCACGCACAAGACGCTCCGCGGTCCACGCGGCGGCATGATCTTGACCGATGACGCAGCGCTGGCAAAAAAATTCAACTCAGCCATTTTTCCGGGTATTCAGGGTGGCCCGCTAATGCACGTGATCGCAGCCAAAGCTGTGGCCTTCGGTGAAGCGCTGCGGCCGGGTTTCAAAGAGTATCAGGCACAGGTGATCACAAATGCGCAGGCGCTCGGAGAGCAGCTTGTCAATGGCGGGCTCGACATCGTGACCGGCGGCACCGATACCCACGTGCTGCTCGTTGACCTGCGCCCCAAGGGCGTGAAGGGCAACGCGACCGAGAAGGCGCTGGGGCGCGCCCACATCACCTGCAACAAGAACGGTATTCCCTTCGACACGGAGAAGCCGACTGTGACCAGCGGCATTCGCCTCGGCTCACCCGCCGGTACCACACGTGGCTTCACGGATGTTGAGTTCCGCACCATCGGCGATCTGATTGTCGAGGTCGTCGACGGGCTGGCAGCCAATGGCGAGGACGGCAACAGCGCCGTGGAAGAGGCCGTAAAGGCGAAGGTTCTCGAGCTATGTGGCAGATTCCCGATTTATCCGGGCCTGTAACAACCCGATTTCAAAGAAAGCGCCGCGGTTTTCAGACTGCGGCGCTTTTTTCTTTCGCAACGCGCCGCACCGCCTTTCCAACCATATCGGCGTAAATCTCCTCGACGCGGCTCAGCGACAATCGTCCGTCTTGACGGTACCAGGTCGTCACTCCGGTCAGCATTGAGATCAGGGCCAGCGTGGTCAGCTTGGTGTCAACGACATCGAAGATCTTGCTCACCTGACCCGCTTTCAGGATCGCCTCCAGCGCATCTTCGTATTGTCGCCGCATCTTCTCGAGCCGGGCAAAATTTTCCGGCGTGAGATTTCGCAGCTCCATGTAGGAGATGAATACCGCATCGCGGCGCATCAGGTGGAAGCGTATATGGAAGCGGGCAAAGGCGTCGAGCTGTTGCTCCGGATCGGTCGGCCTCGGCTCCGCGCCCCATGCACTCAGCAATTCGTCCATATGGCCTTTGAGAAGATCAAACAGAAGCGTCTGTTTGTCGGGCGTATAAAGATAAAGCGCCCCAGCCTGCACTCCGACCTCAGCAGCGATCTGGCGCATCGACACGGCGGCATAACCATCACGCGCAAAGAGCATCAAGGCAGCTGCCCGTACGCGGGGGCCGGTAATCTCGGAATGTGATCCAGTTTTTCGCGCCATATCGGCAGCCTATCTGAACATCCGTTCAATTCAAGCAGGACTTGTGACCGGCGAGTCCAGCACGTAAAGTCATATCACGATCCGAGGTGACGGGCTTTCATGAGATTTCCTCCCCCCTTTTTGCGTTTCCTAGCCGTGCTGGTCGCCCTTCCAGTCCTGTTCGCATGTTCAAACGACCTCCCGGATGTAGAAGGTACGATCAGCCCCGAGGCTCAGGATGCTCCTTTCCCGAAATTGCTCCCGCAATCTGAGATTTTCCCGGATACTGCGGCCTCACAAACGCGTTCGATCGAGGAGCAAGCTACCGCGCTTGAACGCCGGATCGCCCTTTTGAAGCTAAAGGCGGCGGCACTGCGCGGGCGCGACATCTATGAAGGGCAGGAAGCACTGCGCGCGATCAGATGATCGCAGCGAAGTCTCGTTGCACCTTTTTGCTTTCCCGGATAACAGAAGCGCACGGAATACTTAGACGACGGAGCCTTAAATGACCGCCCCACTTCGCCTTGGAATTGCTGGTTTGGGCACCGTTGGAACCGGTGTGGTCAAGATCGTGCGCCAGAAGGCAGCGCTTCTGGCCGCGCGCACCGGGCGTCACATTGAAGTCACGGCAGTTTCGGCCCGCACCCGCGACAAGGATCGCGGCGTGAACCTCTCCTCCTATGCTTGGGAAGATGACCCTGTTGCGCTCGCGCGCCGTGAGGATGTCGATATTTTCGTCGAACTTATGGGCGGCTCTGATGGGCCTGCCAAAGCCGCCACCGAGGCCGCGATTGCCGCGGGTAAAGACGTGGTGACGGCCAACAAGGCAATGCTGGCAGTGCACGGGCAGGCACTGGCCGAACTGGCGGAAGAAGCTGGCCGTGTCTTGCGGTTCGAAGCCGCGGTCGCCGGCGGCATTCCCGTCGTGAAGGCGCTGACCGAGGGGCTGGCCGGAAACGAGATCAGCCGCGTGCTCGGGGTGATGAACGGGTCGTGCAACTACATCCTGACCCGTATGGAGAACGCTGGCCTGTCCTACGAAGAGGTCTTCGCTGAAGCTGACGGCCTCGGCTATCTCGAAGCGGATCCGCAGCTTGATGTTGGCGGTATCGACGCGGCACATAAGCTGGCGCTCCTGTCATCTATCGCGTTCGGCACGCAAGTGGCCTTCGACAATGTCCAGCTCGAAGGGATCGAGCGCGTCGCGATAGAAGATATTCGACAAGCCGCAGACATGGGGTATCGGATCAAGCTTCTGGGGGTCACCCAGATGACCCAGCGCGGCCTTGTCCAGCGCATGTCTCCCTGCCTCGTTCCCGCGGATTCACCGCTTGGGCAACTCGAAGGCGGGACTAACATGGTCGTTCTCGAAGGTGATGCAGTCGGACAGGTGGTGCTGCGTGGCGCAGGCGCAGGCGAAGGCCCGACCGCCAGCGCCGTACTCTCCGACATCGCCGATATTGCGCGTGGTACGCGGATCGCAACCTTCGGCCTCCCCGCCAGGATGCTGAAATCGGCGCCTGCTGCGCGGTCCTCTGTGCCCGCTCCCTACTACCTGCGCATTTCACTGCAGGACAAACCGGGCGCACTGGCCAAGGTTGCGACAGCCCTCGGCGATGCCGGAGTTTCCATCGACCGGATGCGCCAGTACAGCCACGAGGAGCCGACTGCTCCGGTTCTGATCGTCACCCATACAACCACGCGGGATGCGCTTGATCACGCGCTCAACCAGTTGCCCGACACAGGCGTTTTGTCCGGCGAACCGGTTGCGCTTCGTATCGAACATGTGTGAGTTGCACACCTTGCCCTGCCCCCGCCTCAAGAACAGGATTTGCCAATGAATACCTCCCGCGATGTTTTCCAGGACCGCATGCTCTCCCTCGGTCTGGCCCGAGTTTCCGAAGCGGCGGCACTTGCTTCTGCCAAGCTGATCGGCCGTGGGGACGAAAAAGCAGCCGATCAGGCTGCAGTCGACGCCATGCGCACCCAGCTCAACAAGCTCGACATCAACGGTGTCGTCGTAATCGGCGAAGGCGAGCGGGACGAGGCACCCATGCTCTTCATCGGCGAGGAAGTCGGCACAGGCGAAGGCCCCGGCGTGGATATCGCGCTTGACCCGCTCGAAGGCACGACCCTGACCGCGAAAGATATGCCCAACGCACTTGCCGTAATCGCAATGGGCCCGCGTGGTTCGATGCTGCACGCGCCGGATGTCTACATGGACAAGCTGGCAATCGGCCCCGGTTATCCCGAGGGTGTCGTGTCGTTGGATATGGGCGCCGCCGAGCGCGTTAACGCGCTTGCCGAGGCCAAGGGCTGCGAGCCGGTCGATATCACCGTCTGCATTCTTGAGCGTCCGCGCCATGAGGCCTTGATCGCCGAGGTGCGCAGCACCGGCGCTGCGATCCGGCTGATTACCGATGGTGACGTTGCCGGCGTAATGCATTGCGCCGAGGCCGAACAAACCGGCATCGACATGTATATGGGCGAAGGCGGAGCCCCCGAGGGCGTTCTCGCGGCCGCCGCTCTAAAGTGTATGGGCGGACAGATCTTCGGCCGGCTGCTGTTTCGCAACGACGATGAGCGAGGCCGCGCCGCGAAAGCTGGGATCACCGATCTCAACCGGGTCTATTCACGTGATGACATGGTGACACAGGATGTCATCTTCGCCGCGACCGGTGTGACGGATGGATCGATCCTTCCCGGTGTTCGCCGTGAGGTCGGCTACATGACCGCCGAAACGATCCTGATGCGCTCCAAGACCGGATCCGTGCGGCGGATGACCTACCGCAACCCGGCCTGAAATGACGGAAGCCGCGGCCTATCTGGGTGTTGAGCGGTCCCTGACCGGACGGCGCTGGATCGGGCCAACCGCAGCGCATGACCGCCTAGCGGAGGCTATGGCGCAAAGTACGGATCTGCCCCGGCCGGTCTGCCAGACATTGGCCCGGCTAGGTGTTCCCCCAGATCAGGCGCAAGCCTATCTTGAGCCCAAGCTGCGCGATCTGCTGCCCAACCCCTCCACCTTGCGAGACATGGACAAAGCAGCCGCAAGGTTTCTCAAGGCCGTGCAGGATCGCGAAGCGATTGCGATCTTCGCCGATTACGATGTGGATGGTGGCGCCTCGGCCGCGCTGCTGCTGAGCTGGCTGCGGGCCATGGGCCGGGACGCGACGCTGTATGTGCCGGACCGTATCGATGAGGGCTATGGAC
>JABDPP010000329.1 GCA_013042765.1 Litoreibacter sp. | reverse complement strand
GTCTCCGCATTGGTGGAGTCGAATTTGAGCGCCCGCCTGTAGCTTGCGACTGCCTCCTTCGACCTGCCAGCTTTTCGCAGAGCGGATCCCAGGTTGTTATGTGCAGCCGCATAGTCACGCTTTAGCTGAATGGCTCGTTTGAAGCTCTCAACCGCGTCGTCCAGTTTCCCCTGATCCTGAAAGACGACGCCCAGATTGTTATGCGCCTCTGCAAAGTCAGGCTTGAGCGCCAGCGCCCGGGCAAAGCTACCCACTGCAGCAGAGAGCTTGCCCTGCGCCTTATACGCATTACCCAGGTTGCTGTAGGCGTCCGGGAATTCGGGATTGAGTTCAGAGGCCTTGCGGAAGCCCTCAATGGCCCGGTCGAGCTGGCCGAGCTGCGCTGACGCCGCACCGATGATGTTCCAGAGCACGAAAGAGGATGGGAATTTCTTGACCAGCCTGCCCGCTTTCTCGACCACCAAATCCAGCCTCCGTTGGTTGTAGAGAACCACGATCTGCTTGAGCACATCTTTGGGCGGATCCAGAACCATCACCTGTTTCCGGCTGCGGGTCAGCGCCCGGAACGCCTGGTGCGCCTGCCGGCTTCCCGGCGCGGTTTCGAGCACGGCCTCGTAGAGCCTGCGCGCCTCGTCCTGCTCCCGCTTCGCCTCATGAGATCTAGCCTTTTTGAGCAGCTGATCCGCCGTTCGTTCCGCCATCTTTTCCCTGCCGATCTAGAATTCCGCGAGATCGTATCATCGACGGAAACCGGATGCACGATATCACGCGCCAAATATTACCCGGTAGGCACATCAGCCCTTAGACCGTGCCCATCTTGACCCTATGTTCTACAAAACAAGATACTGGTCGCTCGCAGGGGAGATCGCAAAGTGGCAAAGACACTCGCAGCCAGGCTCTGGAAGCACCCGTTGGAAATCATCCGTTGCTTGCGGCGCATGCCGTTATGGGTACAGATCTGGATGGCGGCCGTCCTGATCCCGGTGAATCTCGCGAGCATTTTCTTTCTGGGCGAACCCCACGCACTGGCGATCTTTGTCCTTGCGAACGCGGCCATGCTCGTTGTCGCGGTTGTGATCGTGAGACTTCGCGGCACCACGCGATTGATGTCAGCACCTCACGTGGTGTGCCGCGTTTTGTTGATCAGCTTTGTGAGCGTGATATTCGCGCGCGGGCTTGAGGCGAGTGACACCTATGTGTCCTATCTCTGGCTGCTCATGATGGTCAATGCCGTCGCACTGGCCATGGACGGCTATGCGGTCAGTCGCTGGCTAGCGGGCGAGCGCAATGTGATCTGAGGGCTGGGCGCAGGTCATGTTCTTTCCAGCTGAACCTCACAACGAGGGAGACGGCCTGCAAGCTGTTTCTGAACTGAAACGGCGCGATGGGGTCGCTGGAACTGCTGCCTGGGAACCGCGTGGCGCGCCATTGGCGGCGCCCAGATCAGAGTGACGGTAGGTGGCCTCAAAGATAATCGGCCAGTCGGATTTGCGCTTGGGATCAATCGCGATCCCGTCCCCAACAAACCACCGTCTGGAAGAGAAAAATTCAAACGCAGCCTTCCTATCGGAAAGCCTCTTGATTCTCCGCCAAAATCGCGGCGCAGAACGAATCCGAAGCCTCAAGGCTTTGGGCGCTCCCAGTCGACATAGGCGGTTATCTCCCGACCGTGCATAAAGGTGCCGGCCGCGCTGAGCCGCAAGCGCCCACCCTTGAACGCAACCTGGCGCACCTGCTCTGTGCCGACCCAGTTCGGGCAGGACGCTTGGGTGACACGGTGGATCACGTGATCGCCCTTGTATTCGTAGGGCCCCGCATAGGTGATTTGCGATTTCATCGCGGCTGCATCTTCCTCCGCAGTTCCCGCGAAAGGATCGGCGACCGTGTAGAGGAGACGATCTCGCGCCATTAGATGCACGAACACAAAGCCGTCCCGCGAATAGCTGATGTAGCCGGTCGCATCCGGCCCCAAAGGGTAGAACCGCTGACCGTCCTGGGTTTCGTTGTACCAAGCCAGCAAGGACCATGTGCCTTCCAGCGGCGTCGTTTCCATCATCTAGTCCCCTCCACGGATGCCGCTTTACCATGTCAGGATCTGCGACGTGCAATCAAGTTCCGGGGCTGCCGGCCCTGCCCCCGCCCTGGCAATCAGCGACCCGAAGAAAAGCTTTTGACAAGGACGCGAAAAGTTCGGGATCCTGAAATAAGGTGGCACCGGGCTCGGAAGGGACCGTTCACCTTCGCCGGATGCCCGCAGAATCGGCGCGGCACTGAACTCTGACGAAAGGCATGGAAGGCCCCGATATGTCGCATGGCGAAGACCACAAAGCCGACAGCCTGATCTGTGCGCACGCTTTTTCAGGGGATCGCCCGGTGCTCTATGTCTACCGCGAGGCAGACGGGTTCTGGAACTTCACCTGCGGCGGGACCGATCACGACAACCGCGAGGATGTCCTGCCGGTGTGTCACGGCTGCGCGCTGGAGGAGAACGAGCTTGCCGAAGCGTTGGAAGGGCTTCAGCCGGGCTATGAAGCAAGCCGCGACAGCGTTGAACATGCCTGGAGGTTCGAACGGAACGATCTGGAAGCCGGCAACTAATCCGGCCCGCCTACACCGGGCTCACGCGGCAGCGCCTTCCGTCGAAACCCAATCAGGATTTTCCGGCCAACATGGTCTCGACCAGCTTTTGCACACGCAACGCCTCCTTGGGTGTCGCGAGCCTGTTCGGCTCTCCCGAGATACAAAGCTCCAGATCGTCCAGCTGTGCTTTCAGGCTGACCCCACGTGGATCTGAGGGCCGTTCCACGATCTCGGCGAAATCACCGCCCTCGGAGACGGCATCAACGTAGAAATCCGTGATGCGCCGGCTGGCATCATATCCCTTGATCGTCAGTTCTTGCCGATCCGGCTGGGCGCCGCCCACGCTGGCCATGACGGTGACGGGCCGTCCGTCTGCGGTCTCCAGTCGCGCGAGCATATGGGTCTCGCAAAGCGCCAAATCCTCGGGATAGGAAGGACGAGCCCAGACGACGGAGAGCGGTCCGAGAATTCGCTCGGAGAAAAACAGGAAATGCGAGATTACCTCGCGGGTCATGCCGCCTTCATCGCGGAACCGAAGCCAGTCCGCCGCCTTTTGCCATTCGCGCGGCCAGGCGGCATAGGTGACGACGATATCAGCACCGACAACATCGCCCAGATCTCCCTCCCGCGCGGCGTTGGCGACACTGGTCAGCGCCGGACCTGCAGCTTGGGTGAAATTGACCGCCGCGGGAACGCCATACGCCTTGAGATCCGCGACAAGTTCCTCACTCTGCGCGATATCCACGCCAAGGGGCTTTTCAAGAAACACCGCCTTACCAGCCGCCGCGGCAGCCAGAGCGTAGGCTTTGCGCGGAACGGGCGGGCAAGCCAGATAGACAAGATCCGCCGCCGCAATGGCATCTTCCGGCGTCGCCGAAATCCGGGCGTCGGGAGCGAGAGCAAGCGCAGCTTGGCAGGCGTCGGGATCGGGGTCCCACAACGCAACGGGCGTATAACCCGGATGCTTCACCATATGCTCGAGCATCCTGCGCCCCATGATCCCGAGGCCGATAATGGCTGTCTTTATCGTCATCCGTTCTCTACTTCCCGTCACTGACTTTTGCATCGAGCAAGATTCTTTCCATCATCATGTGAACGCCCTTGTTGCCGTTGACAGTCTGGGTGATCCGCAGATCGCCGGCAAGCGAACAGAGCATATAAGCGTCTTCGCGGCTCAACCCGGTCCGCGCAACAATCCATGAGATCATGTCTCTCAAAGCCATTTCCGCGCACCGGTCCAGATCCTCATGCATGCCCATCGTGATGAGATGGGTCGGTGTCTCCGCCCGCGGGTAGCTCAAATCCAGATCGTCGCGCAACACTAGTCGAAACGTGCCTTCCAGCGCGGTCTCTATCGCCGTGACACAAACCTCACCGTCGCCCTGTGCGCCATGCCCGTCACCGCAAGAGAACAGCGCGCCCTCGGCAAAGACCGGAAGGTAGAGCGTGGTGCCTGCCACCAGCTCCTTATTGTCGATATTGCCTCCATGCGCACGCGGCTGAATCGTCGAGATCCGGCCCCAGTTTACCGGCGGCGCCACACCCATAACCCCGAAAAACGGCTTCAACGGCAGATCAAGCCCCCAGGACAGACGCGCGGTCATCGCATCGAGATCAAGCGGGATATTCTCGACGCGACCGGTTTGGAAATCGTCAGGCAGGGTGCCGGATAGTGGCCGGATCAGGTTCCAGCCCCAGTCCTGGCGCAACTTCACGTCAAGGATCTGAACCTCGAGGACATGGCCCGGTCTGGCGCCGGCCACTGCAACCGGACCGGTCAGGATATGCCCCGGCAACTGGCGGTCTGAACGCGCGTGAATTTCGATAAGCTCCGGAGGAATGTGGAAACCGGCGCCCCGGGGCGGGGTGTGCTCCGGCCCGCCTGAAACGGTCTCGATAACGACTGTCTCTCCGCTTTCGACCTCAAGGGCCCGCGGTAGCGTGGCATCAAAATAGCCCCAGGCACAGGTTTCAGGGCTGGCTTTCAAGGTGGATGTCATGCTGAGTTCCCGTCCCGCAGAGTGAGTTCAAACGCGCCTGAATGGCGTGCAGCCTCCTACCGCCTTTGGGGGGTGACGCCAATCTCAAACTCGTTTGGCTCTCGCCGAAACCGGTCTATTTGTCTGTGACCTTTTGTCGATGTCTGGCACGATCCAGATCAATGTCCGGAACTTTGAAACAGTTCATAATGGGCGGGCTTGCTTCGCACTCAGTTTTCTGGGCGCTGCGCAGCACTGACATCGCCCAAGGAGTATTCGATATGGGAAAATCCAAAAAGAAAGAGGCCGCCGCGGACACCGGCGCAACAGCGATAACCGCCACCATGATGGCCGCCAATCCGGCCGCCACGAAGGCTTGGATGGATATCGTATCCGAGAGCACGCAGTTCGTGACAGACCGGCTGCAGCAGGATCTGGAAACGCAAAAAGCGATACTGGACTACAAAAGCCCGATGGAATTGCTGCAGGTTCAATCGGAGTTTTTCAGGACGGCCATGGAGCAATATACCGATGAGGTCACGCGCCTGTGCAAAGTGATGTCCAAGGCGACAGAAGACACGATCAAAGATGCACGATCCGGTCATTCCCGAGGCTATGACGACGTCCCGCTCTGAGGAGATCTGCCACGACCTTTCAACGTTCGGGAAAGAAGATCCCCCGATCCCGCGACGACCCTCTCAACGAAGGGCATCTCCGGCAAAGGAGGCGTTGGATCCGGTCAAGAAGACAGCGCGGACGTCAACGCCCCGTTTGTGTCCAAAGCAGAAACTCAGTTCCAGCACAAACACGAATGCGAAGCGATTGACCGGGCAAACTCTTGAGTACGTGCAACCATTTGGCAGGGGCGCTTTGCGAGTTCCTGCCACACCAGCGCTCAGAACCAGCGGAGTTCCGCTGTGATATTGAATAACAATCGAGGGCATAGCTAGTTTGCCACAGATTTAAGCCAAACGACCGTGTCACGAGGCAACGCGCTTGCTTCACGAAACGAGAGAAGTGACGGCGGTCAGGAAACGCTACGGCTCAACTGCCGCTACTTGCGGAAAGAAGGAGAAAGACTATGAGAATTCTGGCAACAGCAGCGGCTTCTGCTCTGATTACATCCCAGGCATTTGCCGGTTCTTACGAAGTAAGATGCGAGACCACAACAGTACCCTACCAGGAAACCGTCAAAGGCGGACAACCCGAAAAGGTTATCGGTGGCGCGATCGTTGGTGGCGTGATCGGGAAAGTCGTGACAGACGATAATGCCGGCGCTGCCGTCGGCGCGATCATTGGCGGGGCTGTCGGCCATGAAAACAGCGAGACGACCGTCACCAGATACAAGGAAGTTGAAACCTGCAAGAACGTGTTCATTCCCGAACGTATCACGGATGAGGAAAAGCTTGAGCAGGTCTTGCTGGATCTGAACGATGGCCGGTCCGTCAGCAGAGAAATGATCATGGACGTGCAGTACACGATTGGCGTCGCCTATGACGGAAGTTGGGGGCCAATGTCTCGACGGGCCGCAGAGGAATATCTGGCAAACCTCGAGCCCGACGCACAGCCCGAGGCGCCGTTGTATTCTCTGGTCGTCAACGATGTGGTCGTCGTCAGTTCAGCCGACGCAAGTGCGATCGATGAGATCAAGAAGGGCCTTTTCGAAGCAGGTGTCGACTCGCAAATCTTCGTTGATTTGCAGTGAGGCGCCGACACTTGTGATCTTCAATGAACCGCCACCGACGACGGAGCGTTCTGCCGCGCCAGCACAATGGCCCGCTGCCGCGATCCCGGCAAGAAAGAGAAATCCCAGCGCGATGAGACAACCGGCAAATTTCATCTCGCCGCCTCAAAGCGGTGATCGCTGACAAATTCTTACCCCTCTATTGATGCTCGACGCCGTCATTTGATCGAAAGACCGCCTTGTCCACACGGCCGTCGTCCAACCCATCAGAGCCGGTTCGAAATCGCTAGAGGGGCGCCTTGCGCCAAAAGCGGGGTAAACTCGGATCGCCAGCTATGAGAGGTGCGACCCTACCCGGTGGGTGGTGCCCATCACTTATCGTGCACGCCAGAGGCGTTTCTGCCGTGCTGTAGAGCGCTCGGAACTTCGACGTTCAGCCGCCGTCTTCCGTGACCGGGCGGAAGCGCTCAACCGAGCGGACAATTGCTTCGCTCTCCGCGTCCAAGCCATGGAGCGGGATCCGTACCCCGTAGAGCTTCTGCCAGCGCAGTTCCAGATTGCGCCAAAGCGGTAATCGAAGGGGCGGAAGGACACCGGGTGAAGGATCAATGATCAGCCAATCCCGTGGGCCATAGATGCCACCCTTGATGCGAGCGCGACGGATCATGTGGATCTCGTCCCAGCGTAGCGGACGCCGGAAGGTGAGCGGAATATTGAGCCCAGCCTCGCTGACGATCAGGGCTCGGGGGCGCTTCCAAAGAACTCAGCAAAAACCGGCGATGGGGATCAGAAGCAGAAACACCAGCAAGAGCCCCCAGAAAGGATCACTTGAGGTCGGGTCAAATCCTTCTCCGAAGAGCATAGCGAAAACCAACAACGCCAGAGGGGCCGTGAGCAGAGCAATCACGGTTACAAGGGTCCGTCTGCGGTGATAGTAGATGTCGGCTGTCATGCTCCCCGCATCCTGGTCATCGTGTAGTCCGTCATCAAGAGTGTAACGCGTGTCCGCCCGCATGGCGATTCACAGCGCGGGAAAGATGAGAATGTGTTTGGCAGGACCGCTTCCCTTGCAACAAACTGCCGGCCGAAATTCTGGGTGGTGGGTTGGCAAGGCCTCCAACATCTGCTGTGTTCTCCACAACCGGATCTGAGCCACGGAGCGTGATATGAAAAAAGCCCAGGATTACCTTGATGAGGCAAACTCGCTTGTTCCGCGTATCTCGCCCGAAAAAGGCATGGAAATTCACGCGAGCGGACAGGCGGTTTTCATCGATGTGCGTGACAGTACAAGCCTGCAACAGACCGGCACCATTGCGGGTGCACACCATGTTCCCCGCGGGATGGTTGAGCTTTCGGCGGATCCGGACAGCCCGTTCCACAAACCTTTTCTGCATAGGGACGCGCATATTTGCATTGTCTGTGGCGGTGGATTGATGGCGGCCATGGCGGGCAAGACCCTGTTGGATATGGGCTTTTCGAAAGTAACCAATGTCGGCGGCATGAACGCGTGGAAAGAGGCGGGCGGCCCGGCCGAGGACGTCACCTAGGTATTCGCGGCGGCCTGCAGGAGGATTCGGCCCCTAAGAAGAAGATTGTCCGAGCCATCAACGCCACAAGACCGCTTTGCGCCTGAAACGAGCCGTTGGCGTGCGGTAGAGTTCAGCTTAAACGGACTGCCGCCGTCGATGATCTGAGGGAAGGCGCTGTAGGAAACTCGGCTGATTTCGGATTCGCAGCCGACCTCACAAAGCCCCGTGGTTAAAGACTGAAGAGAATAACAGCTTCGCGTCCTGGCATTGAACCGAGCGTCTCGGGATCGGATGTTCGGATCATGCGCAAGCCCAGACATACGAGGCAAGCACCTCATTTTTTACGTCAGATAGGCGAAACAAAACGAGGGACCGCGAACAGGTTTACCCTAGTGCCCAAGCCCTAGTCTCTTTCAGTCAGCCCCCGGTGACGCCCGCCACGTTGACATACAGCGCGTAGATCGAGTGGCTCGCGGCCATGAACAAACGGCTGTTGGCGCGGCCTCCAAAGCAGACGTTGGCGCAGCGTTCCGGCAGTGCGATGCGGCCGATGGGCGTCCCGTCCGGGGCGAAAATCATCACCCCGTCCAGCTCTGCCTCACCCATACCCCAACCGCACCATAGATTGCCGTCGGCATCCACGCGGAACCCGTCTGGCGTACCCGGGCCGGCATCAATCAGCACGCGCTTGTTCCGGATCGAGGCGCCATCCTTGTTCACATCGTAGGCCAGTATCTTACGGGTCGGCACGCCACGCGATTCCACGATGTAAAGCACCGTCTCATCGGGGCTAAAGGCCAGTCCGTTTGGCCCCAGAATATCGTCGGCCACGATACTCAGAGCCCCGGTGTCGGGATCGAGCCGGTACACGTTCTGGCCCAGTTCGGGCTCCGCACGGTGGCCCTCGTAATTGCCCAAGATGCCGAAGGGCGGATCGGTGAACCAGATGCTGCCATCGGATTTGACAATCACGTCATTGGGCGAACTGAGCCGCTTGCCCTCAAAACTTTCGGCCAGCATGGTGAGGGAGCCGTCATACTCCGTGCGCGTCACCCTCCGCCCGCCATGTTCGCAGGTGATCAGGCGGCCCTGCCGGTCACGTGTCTGACCATTGGCAAAATTCGAAGGCTGCCGAAACGCCGATGATTGTCCTGTCACCTCGTCCCAGCGCATGATCCGGTTGTTGGGAATATCGCTCCACAGCAGGTAACGCCCATCGCCGAACCAAACCGGTCCTTCGCACCAGCGACAGCCGGTCGCCAGCCGCTCAACCCCGGCCAAAGGCAGCCTGTATTGTTCAAAACGCGGATCAAGCGAGATCACGGATGGATCGGGATACCGTTGTGAGGGTTGCCAGCCATTTGCGTCGTCGCGTGTCTCTGTCATGGATCAGCCTCTGTTTTGTGACTTGCACAGGCTAAGTGACCGCTCCCGGATTGAACAGGGCAAGCTGATTGAAAAGCCTTGGATGTTTGGGGGCAGGTTTCTCCCGCTGGCAAGCCTAAGGATATGCCGTGAAGCGGTCGTTCGTGGTGCCAACCGCAAGGACCTAAGGACTTCTGATATATAGAAACCCTGCGCACGGCGTGTGTCCTAGAGAG
>JABDPP010000326.1 GCA_013042765.1 Litoreibacter sp. | reverse complement strand
GCACCGAACCACCCGATGTTCGGTGGCGACGAGGCATCTCTGGGCGAGTGCAACCCCGGCGCTTAAGCCGAAAACGACTGCGGGAGGTGCGCACCGCGCGCCTCCCTACTACCCCATGAGCGCCCGGTAGGCGGGTGCTCATCTAGAAATCCCCGAGGTTGGTTATGGATGCATTTATCCTTCAGATGCTGAACGGTCTGGACAAAGGGTCTGCCTATGCGCTCATCGCGCTTGGCCTGACCCTGATTTTCGGCACGCTTGGTGTGGTGAACTTCGCGCACGGCGCCCTGTTCATGATCGGCGCCTTCTGCGCTGTCACGCTATCAAAGGTTTTGACGATTAGCTACGAAACCATTGACGAAACCCAGAAAGACTTTCTCGGCAACCCGCTGAAAGTCGAGACGCCCTATATTGAAAGCTGGTTTGGCCCTGAAGTCGGCGGTGCGATCATCGATTGGTCGGTGCCGCTTGCTATCCTTTTCGCCATCCCGGTCATGATTGCCGTCGGCGTCATCATGGAGCGCGGCCTGATCAAGCACTTCTACAAGCGTCCGCACGCCGACCAGATCCTCGTGACTTTCGGCCTGGCGATCGTCTTGCAAGAGGTCATCAAGTACTATTTCGGCGCCAACCCGATCCCGACCCCCGCGCCCGCGATGTTCAAAGGTTCGTTCGACTTCGGAGCCGCGTTCGGAATTGACCCGAATGTCATCATCTACCCCTACTGGCGAATGATGTACTTCGGCTTCGCGCTGGTCGTAATCTCGGGCATCTTCGCCTTCCTTCAGTTCACCACATTCGGAATGGTGGTGCGCGCCGGTATGGCCGACCGCGAGACGGTAGGAATGCTCGGCATCAACATCGACAAGCGCTTCACCATCATGTTCGGTATCGCCGCAGCCGTCGCTGGCCTTGCCGGGGTGATGTACACGCCGATCAACCCGCCGAACTACCACATGGGCATGGACTTCCTCGTGCTGAGCTTCGTGGTGGTCGTTGTCGGCGGCATGGGATCCCTTCCCGGGGCCGTGCTGGCCGGTTTTCTTCTCGGTATTCTCGAAAGCTTCGCGTCAACCACGTGGGCGACGACGACAATCCCGGGCATCAACCAGATCATCATCTACCTGGTTGCAATCGTTGTACTGCTCACCCGCCCACGCGGACTTCTGGGCCGCAAAGGCGTGATGGAGGATTAATCAATGATGGGTCTCAACAAAAAAGACACGTCACTTTTCGTGGTCGTTATCGTTCTGGCGCTACTTGCACCATTTTTCCTCAACCCGTTCCCGACTGACAGCTCGATGGCGCAGTTCAACGCAGGCTATCCAGACCTGATGCAGCGCTTCGTGATCTTCGGGATCTTCGCTGTGGGCTTCAACATCCTGTTCGGCCTGACCGGATACCTTTCCTTCGGTCACGCAGCCTTCCTCGGTGTGGGGTCCTACGCCGCGGTCTGGATCTTCAAGCTGCTCACTTACAACGTGCTCCCCGCAATCATGCTGTCGGTGATCATGGCAGGTATC
The DNA here is from genome assembly GCA_013042765.1 of Litoreibacter sp. GTDB lineage: Bacteria > Pseudomonadota > Alphaproteobacteria > Rhodobacterales > Rhodobacteraceae > Litoreibacter. The sequence goes on along the minus strand of JABDPP010000326.1, from coordinate 9,297 downwards.
TTTGCCCTTCTGATCGGGTATGTCTCTTTGCGGCGCTCGGGCATCTACTTCTCGATCCTGACGCTGGCCTTTGCCCAGATGAGCTTTGCGCTGGCCTATTCGGTCCTGTCGAACCCCAAGTTCAACCTGACCAACGGTGAGACCGGGCTTCAGGTTTATGCCAATGACCCGCAGTGGCTGCACAGGGACTCGCTTCCGGACCTGCCCCACCTCTTCGGACTGTCGATGCGGTCTACTTATGAGATGACGGTTGGTGGATGGTCGTTCTCCTTCAACACTGGCTACTATCTCTGCGCGGTCATCCTGATCCTGACCTTCTACCTTTCGATCCGTCTGTTCCGCTCACCCTTCGGCATGATGCTGCGGGCTGTGAAATCGAACCAACAGCGCATGAACTACACCGGGTTGAACTCGCGCCCCTACACTTTGGCCGCGTTCGTGATCTCCGGCATGTATGCCGGGCTCGCCGGTGGCCTTCTGGCCGCGATGGACCCTCTGGCAGGCGCTGAGCGGATGCAGTGGACCGCCTCTGGCGAGGTTGTTCTCATGACCATCCTCGGCGGTGCCGGCACCCTGATCGGCCCAATTCTGGGCGCAGGTTTCATCAAGTATTTCGAGAACATCTTCTCGAAAATCAACGACAACATCCTGCACCAGTGGTTCGCCTTCATGCCGGACGGAATCGAAGACTTCATCGTTGCAGTCATCCATCCCTTCATCGGTAAAGGCTGGCACCTGACACTGGGCCTGATGTTCATGATGGTGGTGATCTTCCTGCCGGGTGGCCTTGTTGAGGGCGGACAGCGTCTGGCGCGTCTGTTGCGCCGCAAGAAGTCGGACGAAAGCCCGTCGGCTGACACGAAACCCGCTGAATAAGGAGTGCATGACATGGGAATCCTAGAGATCAAGAATGTCGGCAAGCGCTTCGGCGGTCTGCAGGCACTGAGCGATGTGAACCTGAGCGTTCAGGAGAACTCGGTCCACGCGATCATCGGCCCGAACGGGGCCGGTAAATCCACCCTGCTGAACTGCCTGGTGGGCAAGCTGATCCCCGATACGGGTTCGGTCACCTTCCAGGGGCAAAGCCTTCTCGGTCGGCACCCCCACGAGATCAACCAGATGGGGGTGGCCCGCGTGTTCCAGACGCCCGAGATCTTCGGCGATCTGGACGTGATGGAAAACGTGATGATCCCCTGCTTTGCACGGCGGGACGGGTCGTTCCGGATGCACGCGTTCGAGACGGTGATGAATGAGAAAGAGCTGGTCGAGAAAGCCGAGCAGATCCTCATCGACGTCAACATGATCGACAAGCGGCACATGCATTCAGCCTCGCTCTCGCGTGGTGACAAGCGCCGGCTGGAAATGGCGATGTGCCTTGTGCAGGAGCCCAAGCTGCTGCTGCTCGACGAGCCAACCGCCGGCATGGCGCGCGCCGACACCAACAACACGATCGACCTGCTCAAGGAGATCAAGGAGAAGCGCGACATCACCATGGCGATCATCGAGCATGACATGCACGTGGTCTTCAGCCTCGCCGAGCGGATCACCGTGCTGGCACAGGGCACGCCGCTGGTCGAAGAGACGCCCGAGAACATCAAGGGCCATCCGAAAGTCCGTGAAGCCTATCTTGGCGAAGCGCAAGTCTGATGGCGGAGGACAAAACGATGAACGTGAAACCCGATATCGACAAGAACGCCAACCGCGCGGCGACGGCTCCGGCCTTCCTCTCGGTCTGGGATCTGGAGGCCTATTACGGTGAGAGCTACATCGTGCAGGGCATCAGCTTCAACGTGCATGAAGGTGAGATCCTGGCCCTGCTGGGGCGCAACGGGGCTGGCAAGACCTCGACCCTGCGCTCCATCGCACGGCTCGACAGCCCCCAGGTGCAACACGGTGAGATTTGGCTCGATCACGAGCCGCTGCACAAGATGGCGTCCCATGAAGCCGCTGCCTCTGGTATTGCGCTGGTGCCCGAGGACCGGCGGATCATTCCCGGCCTGACGGTCGAGGAGAACCTGCAACTGGCGCAAATCGCACCACCGATCGGCTGGTCGATTGACCGGGTTTACGACCTGTTCCCGCGGCTCGGCGAGCGGCGCAAGCAGGAAGGCGTGACCCTGTCGGGCGGCGAGCAGCAGATGCTGTCGATTGCCCGCGCGCTGTGCCGCGACATCAAGGTGCTGCTTCTCGATGAGCCTTATGAGGGCCTCGCCCCGGTCATCGTGCAGGAGATTGCCAAGACCCTGAACGTGATCCGCGACCAGGGCATCACCACGATCATCGTGGAGCAGAACGCCGTGGCCGCGTTGAAGCTGGCCGACCGCGCCGTGATCCTCGACACCGGCTCCGTGGTGTTCGACGGCTCTGCCAAGGAAGTGCTGGATGACGAGAAACTGCGGGCCGAATATCTGGCGATCTGATCGCCGCCCGCCCGTGCGCGCGCCCCGGACCAAGGTTCGGGGCAGCTTGCGCCAGATCAATTCGCTCAACGCCGAAGCAGGCGATAGAGTGTTGTGCCTGATCTGATCAGGCCACAGGCTGCAAGATGCGACGAATGATGCGACAAAAAATGACCAGGGACATCCCATGACTGACAAGACCTATCCCCCCTCCCCCGAATTTGCCGCCAATGCGCATGCCGACAAGGCGACCTATGACAAGATGTATGCCGAGAGCATCGCCGATCCCGAGAAATTCTGGGGCGAGCAAGGCAAGCAGCTCGACTGGATCAAGCCCTACACCAAGGTGAAGGACACCAGCTTCGAGTTCGGCAAGGTCGACATCAAATGGTATGAGGACGGCACGCTGAACGTTTCGGCCAACTGCGTCGACCGGCATCTCGAGACGCGTGGCGACCAGACGGCGATCATCTGGGAGCCCGATGATTTCGACGCCCCCTCGCGCCACATCACATATAAGGAACTGCACACCGAGGTCTGCAAATTCGCCAATGTTCTGAAAGAGATGGGCGTCGGCAAAGGCGATCGCGTGGTGATCTATATGCCGATGATCCCCGAAGCCGCTTTCGCGATGCTGGCCTGTACCCGGATCGGTGCGGTGCACTCCATCGTCTTCGCGGGCTTCAGCCCCGACGCGCTGGCGGCGCGGGTCAACGGCTCGCAGGCCAAGGTTGTCATCACCGCAGATGAAGCGCCGCGCGGCGGGCGCAACACGCCGCTGAAGGCAAACGCGGACAAGGCGTTCGGCTCTGTCACGAGCGGCGCCAAGATGCTCGTCGTCCGGCGCACCGGCGGCGACGTGGCGATGGAAGACGGGCGCGATTTCTGGCTGCATGAGCTGGAAGCCAACGTCACGGCCGATTGCCCGCCCGAGGAGATGGGGGCGGAAGACCCGCTCTTCATCCTCTACACGTCAGGCTCGACCGGCATGCCCAAGGGCGTCGTGCACACGACCGGCGGCTATCTCGTCTTCGCGGCGATGACCCATAAATACGTGTTCGACTACCATGATGGTGACATCTTCTGGTGCACCGCCGATGTCGGCTGGGTGACCGGCCACAGCTACATCGTCTATGGCCCGCTGGCCAATGGCGCCACGACGCTGATGTTCGAAGGCGTGCCGACATATCCGGACGCCTCGCGTTTCTGGCAGGTCTGCGAAGAGCACAAGGTCAACCAGTTCTACACCGCGCCCACCGCAATCCGGGCGCTGATGGGACAGGGCGACGAATATGTGACGAAATGCGATCTGAGCAGCCTCAAGGTGCTGGGCACCGTGGGCGAGCCGATCAACCCGGAAGCCTGGAACTGGTATAATGAGATTGTGGGCGGCGGGAACTGCCCGATCGTTGACACCTGGTGGCAGACGGAGACCGGCGGGCATCTGCTGACCCCCCTGCCCGGCGCCACGACAGCCAAACCCGGATCGGCCACCTTCCCCTTCTTCGGCATCACGCCGGTCATTCTGGAGCCGACCACCGGCGCCGAGGTCACCGAGACAGAGGCCGAAGGCGTGCTGTGCATCAAGGACAGCTGGCCGGGCCAGATGCGAACTGTCTTTGGCGATCACGAGCGCTTCGAGAAGACCTATTTCAGCGACTACAAAGGCTATTACTTCACTGGTGACGGTTGCCGGCGCGACGCGGATGGCTATTACTGGATTACCGGGCGTGTCGATGATGTGATCAACGTCTCCGGCCACCGCATGGGCACCGCCGAGGTGGAAAGCGCACTGGTGGCGCATCCCAAGGTCGCCGAGAGCGCGGTGGTGGGCTACCCGCATGACATCAAGGGACAGGGCATTTACGCCTATGTGACGCTGATGTCCGGCGAGGAGCCGACTGAAGAACTTCGCAAGGAGCTTGAGACATGGGTTCGCTCTGAGATCGGACCGATCGCCAAGCCCGACCTGATCCAGTGGGCGCCGGGCCTGCCGAAGACCCGGTCCGGCAAGATCATGCGCCGGATTCTGCGCAAGATCGCTGAGAATGATTACGGCTCGCTTGGCGACACCTCGACGCTGGCCGAACCAGCCGTGGTTAAGGACCTGATCGAAAACCGGATGAACCGGGGCTGAGCGCGCCCCAAACCGGTCTTTCGAGACGGGCCTTTCAAGACGGGCATGTGGATAAATCAGTGAAAGCACCCCTCCTCGGGGTGCTTTTTTCGTCGTGTATTCAGCAGTTTTCCACAACTCAAATCTCTGAAATCGTTTGAGAAAAGTTGATTGTTTCTGATTTTGAGACAATCGGTCTCCGAATTCGGGGAGATTGACCTTATTCCTGCCGCATTCCCGTCAGAAAATCTGTCTGTTGAACGTGTCGCTACAATGGACTTCAAAGTGTCATACGAAGCAAAACTTCAGACCCGAAGACCTTTTCTCCGCCGGCTCCACCTCGAGCGCACCGGCGGACGGGTTCGCGGCCAGGGAGTGACCGGACAACGCACAACACCGCGCGACTGCAGCGGCATGAAGATTATTGCTGGGGCGATGATTGAACCGGCCACCGCATGGAACGCAAAAACAGGAGTTTTCGTGTCACGAGTGTAAGGGTTCATGGGACAGCAGAATTGAACGCAGGGCTTGTTATCGCCGCAACGCGCGTAAAGGGCCCGGGGTATCGTGAAACACCCCACCTGTTGAGCAGAAAAACCACTCACGGACAAAGCCGGGCAGCCTGACTGCCCGGCTTTACTCTTTTTCACACGCGTTTCACGGGAGGTCTGGCCGGGCCAGACGCCTCACCGCCGCCCCCGCCTTGGCAAAATCCTGTCTTTTCAGGGTGCGGTGCTTCGCCTATACATGATCGGAATTGACGACCCGCGCGAACGGGCGGGCATAACGGGCTGAGGAGTTACCGCATGGCAAAGAAACCCCATGACAGCGATGTTGCGTTCGTGAAGGCTCTGGCAGAGCTTCTGAATGACAACGAACTGACCGAACTAGAGGTCAAGCGTGACTATGGGGAAGATGACAGCCTGACCGTGCGCGTCTCCCGGCAGGTTAACGCGGTGATGACCGCAGCGGCCCCCGTCGCCGCAGCGCCTGCCCCGGCCCCGGCCGCAGCCGCAAGCCCCGCAGCTGCAAGCCCGGCCCCGGCGGCCGCTGCTCCGGTCGATGATCCTGCCCAGCACCCCGGCGCCCTGACATCGCCCATGGTCGGCACCGCTTATCTGCAACCGGAACCCGGAACGGCCTCCTTCGTTAGCGTTGGCGATAAGGTCACTGAAGGACAGACAGTCCTGATCATCGAAGCGATGAAAACCATGAACCAGATTGCAGCCCCGTGGGGCGGCACCGTGAAGCGCATCCTCGTTGAGGATGGCAGCCCCGTCGAATTCGGCGCTCCTCTGATGATCATCGAATAATCCCATGTTCAACAAGATCCTGATCGCCAACCGAGGTGAGATTGCCCTGCGCGTGATCCGCGCGGCGCGTGAAATGGGCATAAAGTCCGTCGCAGTGCATTCGACAGCCGACAGCGACGCGATGCACGTGCGCATGGCCGATGAGGCCGTCTGCATCGGCCCGCCCTCAGGCACCCAAAGCTACCTTTCGATCCCCGCGATCATATCCGCCTGCGAGATCACCGGGGCCGAAGCGATCCACCCCGGATACGGGTTTCTCTCCGAGAATGCCGATTTCGTGCAGGTGGTCGAAGATCACGGTCTGAAATTCATCGGCCCGACGGCCGAACATATCCGCGTTATGGGCGACAAGATCACCGCCAAGGACACCATGAAGGCGCTCGGGGTTCCCTGTGTACCCGGCTCGAACGGCGGCGTGCCCGATCTGGAGGCCGCATACAAGATCGGCGACGAGTTCGGCTACCCGGTGATCATCAAGGCCACAGCCGGTGGCGGTGGCCGTGGTATGAAACTGGCCAGTTCGCGCGACGAGATGGAAACCGCGTTCAGGACCGCACGTGCAGAGGGCAAATCGGCCTTTGGCAATGACGAGGTCTATATCGAGAAATACCTCGGTGCGCCGCGGCATATCGAGATCCAGGTCTTTGGCGACGGCAAAGGCAAGGCCGTGCATCTGGGGGAGCGGGACTGTTCGCTGCAGCGCCGCCACCAGAAGGTATTCGAGGAAGCCCCAGGCCCGGTCATCGACGCCGAAACGCGCGCGCGGATCGGCAAGACCTGCGCCGATGCCGTAGCCTCGATCAACTATGCCGGTGCCGGCACGATCGAATTTCTCTATGAGAACGGCGAGTTCTTCTTCATCGAGATGAACACCCGCCTGCAGGTGGAACACCCAGTAACCGAAGCCATTTTCGATGTCGATCTGGTGCGCGAACAGATCCGCGTGGCCGCCGGTGAGGAGATGTCCTTCAAGCAGGAAGATCTGCAGGTGAACGGCCATGCGATCGAGGTTCGCATCAACGCCGAGAAGCTGCCGAACTTCAGCCCCTGCCCCGGAAAAATCACGCAATATCATGCCCCTGGTGGATTGGGCGTGCGGATGGATAGTGCCCTCTATGACGGCTATTCGATCCCGCCCTATTACGACAGCCTGATCGCGAAACTGATCGTGCATGCACCCGACAGAGCCGGGGCGCTGGCGCGCCTCAACCGCGCGTTGGGTGAGATGATCGTTGACGGAATCGATACAACGGCACCGCTCTTCAACGCGCTGCTGCAGGAAGAGGCCGTCCAGACCGGGAACTACAACATCCACTGGCTGGAACAGTGGCTGGAGGCGCATACTGGCCCGGAATGACGGATCCCAAACGCAAGGTTCTGAAATTCCCGTTTTGAATTCTGCTCGGGGATTGCTTATCTTCCGGGGATACCGCAATCACCGCGCACCCTGCTGACCGAATGTCGTCAAACCTGAGCCCGAACCTGATCCTGAAAGCCTATGCGAGTGGCATCTTTCCCATGTCGGAAAGTCGCGACGACGAACGGCTGTTCTGGGTCAACCCCGAGCAGCGCGGGGTAATCCCGCTTGACGGGTTCCATATGTCCCGCTCCCTGCGCCGTACGATCCGCAGCGAGCCTTTCCAGATCCGTGTCGACGCAGACTTCGCTGGCACGATCGAAGGGTGCGCAGACCGCGAGGAAACCTGGATCAACGACGAGATCTTTTCGATCTACATGGAGCTTTTCGAGGCCGGCCATGCCCATTCCCTTGAGGTCTGGGATCACGATGAACTGGTTGGCGGGGTCTACGGGGTCGCGCTGAAGGCCGCGTTTTTCGGGGAGAGCATGTTCTCAAGGCGTCGCGATGCGTCGAAAATCGCGCTGGCCTATCTTGTGTCACGCTTGAAAGTCGGTGGATTTCGCCTGTTTGACACGCAGTTCCTGACCGATCACCTGGCCAGTCTCGGCGGGATCGAGATCAGCCGTCTGGATTATCAGAACAAGCTCAGGGACGCATTAGAGGGCGCGGCGAACTTTCACCTGCAACCACTGACGGTGTCTGGCCAACAAATTTGCAGCGAATGACCCAGACATCGTAGCGCGGATGATCGAGCGCCATGAGCGCGGGGCTTGAGGCAATCATCCAGCCCTCGAAAAACGGGGTATCGGCCCTGGTGTCCCGAATCTCGAGATAGGCATAGGCGTCCCCGGTCGGGTTGGCCGTTGGATAGCGGCACTCCTTCAGGGTGATGTTCAACCGACCCAGATCGGTGCTCTCACCTACGGACAGGGGCAGATCGACACTCTCCCCCGACATCTTGTCGAGCCCGCGCAGAAGCGCCTCCTCGGCCCGCTCAACCGGTTCCCGTGTTTCCGAGATCACTTCGGTTTCGGGTGGAAGCACGCCGGGCAAGACATCCGAAAGGGACGGGACCGTGTTCGGATCGAATATCGGATCAAGCGGGCGCTCAATGATCTCGGTCTCGATCACAGTCGGCTCGCCAAGCTGGGTCTCGATCACGGTCGGCTCACCAAGCTCGGTTTCAATAATCTGGTTTTGGGCAGATACTGTCAGCGACGTGGTGGCGTAGATTGAAAGAGCCAGACCCGCTGTGGCCTTCAGGGTCATTCCCCATTCCCGGCCACGAATTTCATCAGAAGGCTCACAAGGCTGACCGAGCTCTGCGTGTCCACGATCTCTTCGCCGGGATCGAGATTGATCGGAGAGCCACCGGGGATTATTTCCACGAAATTCCCGCCCAGCAGGCCTTCGGATGAGATCGAGATCGCGCTGTCATCGGGGATCAGGATGTCATCCTTGACAGAGAAGGTCGCATCGGCGCGAAAGGTCGTTTCATTGAGATTCAGATCCGTCACAGTGCCGATCTTGACGCCTGCCAGCCGCACATCGCTGCCAATATTCACGCCATTCGCAGACCGGAAGCTGGCTGTCAGCGGGTAGCCACCATTGCTGGCACCATCCAATCCGATCATGCCGGATGCGTAGACCAGGAACCCGGCAGCCACGGCCACAACGCCGGCGCCGGCAACGACTTCACGCATGCTCTCAGACATATCTTACCCCCGTCTGCCCCAGCTTATTCCGGTGTCCAGGCCTCGTAATCACTGCGCGGCGCAGGATCGCCTTTGCGGATCGAGCCCGATGGCGCATAGGCCATCGCCGTGCCTGTCAGGTTTTCCTGATGCGGTTTTTCCCACGCCTTATGCGCAAGTGGCTTGTCGGAGGGTGGTTCGTCCCATGTGTGATGCAGCCAACCGTGCCAGTCAGGGCTGACCCGGGAGGCTTCTGCCTCGCCATTGAAGATCACCCAGCGGCGCTTTCCGTCACGGGTCTGGTAGAACACGTTTCCAGCTTCGTCCTCACCCACTTTAACGCCCTTGCGCCACGTGAAGAGCTGTGTGTTCAGCGTCTGACCGTTCCACCAAGTAACGGCGCGAAGCAGAGTGT
>JABDPP010000324.1 GCA_013042765.1 Litoreibacter sp. | reverse complement strand
GGCGCCGCGCTGACCCGAACCAGACCCGCATAATGGCGTGGTTTTTCCTGCCCAGAATGGCGGCCGCCGCGATCACACTGGTTGTCCTGGTGGTCCTGACCCGAGCCCTCGGCCCTGCCGAATTCGGCCGCTACAACATCACCATGGTCGTGGGAACCGTCGCCTATGCCGGGATTTTCGCTTGGCTGTCTGCCGCGATCACCCGGTTTTATGCGGCCCCGGAATTCGATGGAAAAGCCGTAGCCGCGGCACTGGGCTTGGGCGCGCGGTTGATCTTGCCGGTGCTGCTGGTGCTCCTGCTCGCGCTTTTATTCCTCACCGGTCCCTACCAACTCGCTGTCGTGCTCGGCGCTTGTTTTTGCCTTTCCCATGCGTTGCACGAAATCGGTCTTTCGGGGTTGCGCGTCCAAGGTGCAGGGCCTGCCTTTGCCTTCTCAACGCTGCTCCGTCCTCTGATTGGGGTCGCCCTCGCGCTTGCACTTGTCTTTGCCGGAGCAGGCTATGGTGGTGCATTGGCCGGCATGGCGCTGGGGGCAGCGGTGACCGGCGTTTTCGCACTGTGGCGTGTCATCCGACTGTCCGGGATCACAACTCCAGATCTTTCGATGCTGAGCAGTTTCTACAGCATTGGAATGCCGCTCGCAATCGTATCTTCTGCTTCGATGCTCCTGATGCTCCTGTCACAAACAGCGCTTGGAACGCTCGCAGGGCTAGACGCCGTAGGTATCTTTGCCGCCGCTCAGGTGCTTGCCATGCGCTCCATCGATATGCCTATGACCACACTCTCGCGGGCCTCCGCTGCGTCGATATTCGCCTCATTTGAAACCCATGGCCACGCGGAATCAAACCGGGAATTGTCGCGGCATTTCTCCTTGTTGCTTCTTGTGTCGGTTCCCGTTGCAGCAACGTTGATCCTGGCAAACGACACCGTGTCACGCATGATATTCGATCAGGCCTTCGGAGACATCGTTTCACAGCATCTGCCACTACTTGCCATTGCTGCGTTTCTCTCAGGTATTCAGGGCGCGTATTACGATTATGCCTTCACGCTGGCGCGCAGAACGACCTTGCAGCTTTACATTATGGCGGGATTGCTGGCGGTCCACGCCGTGCTGTCGGTCATTTTGATCTGGCTTTTGGGACCTATCGGGGCGTCATGGGCCGTCTTGGCCACTTCAGCGACCGGGCTCGTGACCTACGCACAGCTTGGAAAGCGGATCCGCCCGATCGGCCTTCCGATGGGTGAACTTAAGGTGATGGGGTTGGCCACGGCCGCGTTCGCCCCATTTGCACTCGCGGCCGACGCGAGTTCATCGCTTGCACTTGCCCTTGTCTTTCTGGCTTCAGGTGCGGTCGCCTTTGTCGTGGTTCTTCACATTGCGCGTCACGAGGGCTTGCGCATCGTCAAGGCCCGCTTGCCCGGTCGCTGGTACTCTTGATGCCAATTCCTATGATCATGCCCGACCAGCACAGGGCAAATAAAGGCACGACGAAACGATGAGTATCAAATGAACCAGGGACCCGATACCGGCAGCCGCAGGAGGTTTCTCTTCCAGCTAATGGCTGGTGTCGCTGTGCCACCAGTTGTGGGCACGGCACTGTCAATAAGCGGGCTCGCTTCGCCGGCCAACGCCGGGACAATGCAAGGTCTTTCGGTTTCTGTCGGACGCTGCGGAGTGACGTGCCTGCAGCTTCTGATTGAGGATCGCCGCCTCGCTGCGCCCGCGCCAGAAGAGGTACCTTCGGGCGCCATGGCTCTGTGGACGCCAAACCCTGACAGTCGTTATGGCGGCTCAGGGCGGATGCAAGACGTTGCCGGAAATTTTTCGGGCCTCAATCATACGAGCGCTTCGCAACTCTTCACACCATGGCCGCAGACCACACGCAGGCCGCATCCTCTTTTTGACCCGGCGCGAATGCTTGGGGGACCTGGCTTACCTGTCGATAATCCTACGATATGGCAGATTAAGGTGGATGGGACTCTGATACCGGTTGCCCACGTTTATCGAAAGAGCGTACCGATCCGAACCGTGCGCACATCACCGCGATCTCTCGCCCATGAGCAACGCCACCTTATCTCACTCATCCTACCCCTGCCTTTGGCCGACAACGCACGGGTGCGGATTTCCACGCTCGACCTCGACATTCCCACGCAAGCTATAAGGGCTTCGGAACCGTCGGAAGCCATCCATGTCTGCCACACAGGTTACGCCTTGGGTGGCCCGAAAAAAGCGTATGCAGGTCTTTGGCTCGGAACCGATCGGGCCGGAAACCACGGAACCACCGATCCTTTCCTTTCTAACGAAACCGTGTGGCGGTTGGTGGATGGAACCACCGGCGAGACTGTCACACAGGGCAGGCTCGCACGCGTGAAGTCTGGTCAAGAGCCCCATTTTGATGATCTGAACTTTAACGGTTGCGATATCTACGAGGCAGATTTCACGCGCATCGATCAAACCGGCGATTACAGGATCGAAATCGAAAACCTCGGCGCTTCAGTCCCGTTTCCGATTGCCGAGTATCCCTATGCCGAGGCCCTCCGGCTCGCCGCTCGCTGGTATTTCCATCAGCGGTCCGGCTGCGCGATATCACAGAAACATGGCGAAGGCCGTACGCGCCCCCGCAACGGTCACCCCGCGGACGGGCTCGACGTGTGGCAGACGGATACCCGTTTGGGTCGGACTTCTGAGGGGTTTTCACGACAGCCCTATGCCTCTGAAGTGCTGCGCAAGCAGAAGCGCGATAGGACAAATCCTGACGCTTGGGGCGGATGGCACGATGCGGGCGACTGGGATCGGCGCGTCCAACACATGGATGCAATTTACAGGATGGCCGCAGTGGTTGAGATGTTTCCGTCATCACACCGGTTGGACCTCAATATCCCTGAAAGCGGCAAAACCTTTTCCGCCCCCGAGATCGAGGCGCGGAAAGGTGCTGAAGACCGTGGAGATGGAAAGACCGTTCTTCCCGACCTGATCCACGAGGCACTTTGGGGGATATCGCTCTGGCGTCGGACGCAAGGGTCAGATGGCAGCATTATTGGCGGTGTTGAATACTCGGTGGACGGCATCGAGGGATCGGTTTCGTGGAACCCGGTGCAACGCGCTTATGCCTACGGCCCGGAAGAATGGGCCGCCTACCGCTTCGCCACAGCCGCAGCCAAACTCGGTCACGTGATCGCGAAAACCTGCGGCGACCGCACCCTCGGCAATGCGCTGGTCAAGGAGGCAGTGGCAGCCTGGGATTGGGCGGAAGCACAGTTCGAAGCCGGGAGCGCGCAGGACAGCGAGCGCGCACTCTCAAGGGTCACCCGCGCCCGCCTCCGGGCTGCGGCTCCGCTCTACCGCGCTTCTGGCCATGCCGGTGCACGTGCGATTTTCGAGGCGCATAACCCATTTCAACCCCTGTCCGAAACCGGGAGCCTCGGCACGCGGCCCGGCGATTTTCCCTACCCTGCCTACGACTACGTGCTTGCAGGCACTGAAGGTCGCGCGGTCGACCTCGTGATCTCCGGCGCCATCCGGAACTGGGCTGCAACATGGAGGTCCCATAGCGAGCGCATCGGACGGGATTACGGCCTTAACAACACCGCTCAATATGGCTGGGGTCTCGGCTGGTTTCGCTTCGGCCCGGGCTCAAACTGGCGTGCAGCAGAGGCGGGGCTGAGTTGGTTTGTGACCGGCGGCGATCCGGCGCCTATCCGCGACATGGTTATTGAGGGGCTATGGTTCGCCCTTGGGTGCAATCCATCCAATACATCCTTCATCCAAGGACTGGGTAAGCGCGACTTCGCCGATCCACTGACGCTGGATCTCAGGGGATTTGGGCCGGTCCCCGGGCAAATTTCGTTCGGCGTTGCCGGAGGGGAAATGCGTGGCTTTGAAAAGCGCAAATTGGAAGGCACGCTCCACCCTGCCGACCAGAAAGACTGGCCGCGCTATGCCCAAATCTTCGAGAGCAGCCGTGCCGTACTGTGCGCGGAACACGGGATGAAGTCGAACGCAATGGAATGGCTGTTTGCTTGTGCATTCGCAGCAGAGCTCATGAACGGCGAAGAAGGCGGGTGAGCTTCCGCCCTCGCAATTTTCAGTTCGACTGAGTTAGGAATTCCGCTGGCTGTTCAACACGGACGATAAGCGTGTCGCCCGGCAACAGAGCCTCATCGAGACCTAGCGGTACCTGAATTTCCCGCTCTGCGCTTCGCCGGAGCACCTCCACCGAAACGTCGAGCGCAGTGTCAAAACCCAGATCTCCGACTGACCCGGAGCTGCCTGAAAGGTTCTGGGCATAAAGGTTCATCTGAAGTCGCGTATCGAGCACCGTGCTAAAGACCACTTCACGGCCCTCAAGAAGCCCCGACATTCGAACCTCTTCATACTCGTCAAGCTCGCGCTGCAAGCGTGTGACCTCTAGCTCTGCAGTCGCAAGGCTTTCCTCGAGATCGAGCAACCGCGTGGCGCTCAACACTGTTGTCCGCCGGATATCTGCCATACGCGCAGCCAGCGTCAGCCCGCTTTCAAGCAAACCTTGAAGCCGCGTTTCCTCTGCCTCGTCAGCGGCGAGAAGATCGATTGCATTCGCCCGTTGCTGCTCCAGAATGGCAATCCGGCTCCTCGCCTGGTCCAATGCCTCGGACAGATAGGCGCGATCTCCGGCCTCGTTCTGACGATTGAGCGTCATGATCCTACGCTGGTCCTCGATCAGATTGTCGAGCACATCGCTGTTCACCGTTACCTGGTCCAGGCCCGGTGGTTCGATGTCCGGATTTCCGTCAATCTCCGCGCCCAAACGCCAGAGGCGAACCAGTGCCACCGCATGTTCGAGCCCTGCGCGGGAATACTCGTTCTGCCAACGGACAATCTGGATCGGGTCGGTGACCATGACATCGGCAAGCAGGGCGCTGCGTGCACCACCAGCCTGTGCTATCGCCCGGCGCGCAGTCAGGCTCGGCCGGAAGATGATCTCGCCCGGCTCGGCGACATCGCCGGAAACCACGATTGGCCGGTACTCGATAATCTCCAGAAAAAGATCGTCATCGGTCAACTGGATCAGGTTCAATTCACCCTCGTTCGAATACCGTTTTATGACCTCGCCACGCGCCAACTCCCGCAGTTCTGTCAGAACCTCTTCCAAGGTTTTCCCGCCAACCGCAACGCGACCGAGCCAGACCAGATTCAGACTGCCATCAAGCTCAACCGTGGCCTCCACATCTTCGGCACCCAATCCCATGATCGAAAGCCGAAGCGCGTCGCCGGGTCCGATCAGGTAATCGGCGTCGGCAGCACCTATGGCGCCAATAAGTGTCGTCAAAGAAAGAAACGCGCCTGTTGTGATTGCTCGCATCCAAGCGCAGCCGCACCCCGACTTGCGATCCCGCCCAACTGATAACTTAAACTCAGTTTTCATTACGTCCCCCAGTTCCAATACATACACCCCCCGAACAAGGCCATGTGCCCGAGGGATCACTCATTTCTCCAGTCATCCTCTGTAACGTGGCGCACATTTGAGCGGGCCGCATTGATCTGGGACAGTCCACGAAAGAAAAGCCAGGCCGCGATGAGTGCTCCATGCAGAGCGAAGCTCCAATCAACATTTGATGGCAGAAGTAGCAGCCACAGTACGGCAAAAACCGCAAACCGGTTGAGCCGTGCGGGGAACCCTACGGGCTCCTTGCCAAGATAACGGTAGACCACGTAAGGCATCCAACGACGAATGATCTGCGCAAAGATGAGCGCTACGCCTGCTGCGGGAAGAACAAAGAAAAGGGCTGGAAACGCGTATTTGAACAACTGGAGAGGCAGATAAACAAAGACCCGGCTCATCTTGTCCACATGGTTGTAGAATCCAAAGAGCGAACGCAGAGCTATCAGGACGGCGCCCCAGAGCAAAATCAAGAAGACGAACCCAATGGTGCCGATGTTCGCCAAATGGGACACTCCGCTCCACCACATCAAAACAACACCTGTGGCTCCAAGTGCGATACCCCAGGCCCAGGCCAGCTTAGCCGAATAGCCATCCTCAAACTGCTTGAACCCAACCGGGACCTGCCCGTGCCGCTCGTGTAGAATGGCCACGCGATCGTTCTCATAATAGCCAATCTCGTAGATGCACCAGAACGAGAAATGCAGTGCGGCGATCGCCAATGCCACCGTGATGGGCGCCTCGCTAAGTGGCACAAAAGCTAGCAGAATGATCAGCAGATCATCGCCAATGTTGTCGAGAAAGAAAGGCAGACCGGCCTTGGGATCACGCTTCCCACGCGAGGCGTATTGGAGAGGGAGAAATCCGCTTAACTTCCGGGCCATCCTTTTACCCCTGAAAACGATCCACGTGTCTTTCCCGGCCCAGAGCGGATCAGGATATTTCGGGCCCCTCAAGCC
>JABDPP010000313.1 GCA_013042765.1 Litoreibacter sp. | reverse complement strand
GGCTTTGGCTGGGACAACCCGGGCATGGAAGGTAAGGCAACCAACGCCTTCACCTCCGGCATCGAGGGCGCCTGGACCAAGAATCCGACCCAATGGGACATGGGCTATTTCGACTACCTCTTCGGCTACGAGTGGGAACTGACCAAGTCGCCCGCAGGTGCCAACCAGTGGAAGCCGGTCGACATGCCCGAAGACGAAATGCCGGTCGATCCGACCGACCCGTCACAGCGCCGCATGCCGATGATGACCGATGCCGACATGGCGATGAAGGTTGACCCGATCTACAACGAGATCTGCCAGAAGTTCCGTGCTGATCCCGACTACTTTGCCGACACGTTCGGTCGTGCTTGGTTCAAGCTCACGCACCGCGACATGGGGCCGAAGGCCAACTACTACGGGCCTGACGTTCCGGCGGAAGAGCTCGTCTGGCAGGATCCGATCCCTGCGGGCTCAACCTCCTACGATGTCGATGCGGCTAAGACCAAGATCGCCGCGAGCGGCCTGACGGCAGCCGAGATGATCGCAACCGCATGGGACAGCGCACGCACCTTCCGTGGCTCAGACAAGCGCGGCGGCGCCAATGGCGCACGCATTCGCCTTGCACCGCAGAAGGACTGGGTCGCCAATGAGCCCGAGCGTCTCGCCAAGGTTCTGGGCATTCTGGAGCCGATCGCGGCTGAGGCCGGTGCTTCGGTGGCAGACGTCATCGTGCTGGCCGGTAACGTGGGCCTTGAACAGTCGATCAAGGCTGCGGGTTACAGTGCTGAGGTGCCGTTCGCACCGGGTCGCGGTGATGCAACCGAAGACCAGACGGACGCAGATAGCTTCAGTGTTCTCGAGCCGCTGGCTTGCGGGTTCCGCAACTGGCAGAAGGAAGCTTACGTGGTCGCCCCCGAAGAGCTGATGCTGGACAAGGCGCAGCTTCTGGGCCTGACAGCGGCCGAGATGACCGTGCTTGTTGGCGGTATGCGGGTACTGGGGACCAACCATGGCGGTTCCAAGCATGGTGTGTTCACCGACCGTGAAGGCCAGCTGACGAATGATTTCTTCGTTAACCTGACCGACATGGCTTGCAGCTGGGATCCGGTCGAAGGCGGTTCTTACGAGATCCGTGACCGCAAGACCGGCGCGGTCAAGTGGACCGCAACCAGTGCAGATCTGGTATTCGGCTCCAACTCGATCCTGCGGGCTTACGCCGAGGTCTACGCTCAGGACGACAACGCTGAAAAGTTCGTCCGCGACTTCGTGGCGGCCTGGGCGAAGGTCATGAACGCCGACCGGTTCGACCTCGTCGCTTAAACAAGACAGTCGCTTAGGCAAGCAAACGGTCCGGGCAGTGCTGCTGCCCGGACTATTTCTGTCCGGCACTTTCCGCACAAAGCGGCATCAAACACGCCGGCGGACCGGCCATATCCGAGGTGCCGCATGTTGCGATCAGGGCAGGGCAGACGTATCGTCTGCTCTCACGGAGGGCCAATCAACATGACCAAGGCGAAATGCGCCCATTTGCGGGAGGCGGACCGACCGTCGATCAAGCGTGGGGGAGGGGCCGCAACCACCCAGATGGTGACGCCGGACTGCGGCGCCCGCGCGTTTCTGAACGGTTTCACTGTCATTCCTCCACAGGCAGCCATTCCTTTGCACTTTGACAATTGCGAGGAGAGCGTCCTGATCGTCTCGGGCGCGGCAGAGGTCGAAGTGGATGGCGCGCGATTTGAAGCTGAGGCCGGTGACGTGACCTGGCTGCCTGAGAACCTGCCGCACAGGTTCATCAACCCGTCCGAGACGGAGCCGTTGCGGATCTTCTGGACCTATGCCTCGGTCAATGCCACCCGGACCCTGGTGGAAAGTGGCGAGACAGGCCCGATCCTTGCAGAACATCAGGCGGGCGAGTGAACGCCATGCCGGTTGTTCAACATGACGAGCTGCATCGTTTCGCATCCGAGTGCTACCAGGCGATGGGGGTCAAGGACGAGGCCGCGGAGCTGGTGGCCGATACCTTGGTTCAGGCTGATCTCTGGGGGCACCAGTCGCACGGTGTCATGCGCCTGTTCTGGTATGCCGCCCGCCTGCAAAGCGGAGCGATGAACGGCAATGCCAAACCGGAGCCGGAACCGGGTATCGGGGCGATCTCCACGATGGACGGGCAAGGCGGTATGGGACAGATCGTTGCCAAGGCGGCCATGTCCCATGCGATCAAACTCGCAAAGACCCATGGGATCGGCGCGGTTGCCGTCCGGAATTCGGGTCATTTTGGAACCGCGATGTATTTCACCAAAATGGCGGCGGAGGCCGATTGCGTGGGGTTCATTTCCACCAACGCAAGTCCGGCCATGGCGCCGTGGGGCGGCGTTGAAAAAGGGGTGGGGAACAATCCCTGGTCCTGGGCGGCGCCCGCCGGATCACACCCCCCGATGATGCTGGATGTGGCCAACACCGCCGTTGCCCGGGGAAAGCTCTATCTTGCCGAAAAACGCGGCGAGAAAATCCCCGACACCTGGGCGATTGACGCCGAGGGCCGCGCCACGATCGATCCCGCTGCGGGGATCGACGGGACGATTTTGCCCATGGCAGGGCACAAGGGCTACGCGATTTCCGTCGCAATGGACATGCTGTCGGGCGTTCTCTCCGGCAGCCAGTTCGGCCGCTCCGTCACCGGACCCTATGTTCCGACTGGTGTCAGCGGTGTGGGCCACATGGTCATGGCCATCAACATCGCGGTTTGCCGCCCATTGTCCGAGTTCAACGCCGACATGGACCGGATGATCGCCGACCTGAAAGCCACCCCAAGACGGGACGATGTGCCGGAGATCTATTATCCGGGGGAGCTTGAGGCAAAATCAGACCTCCAGCTGCGCCAAGCCGGGATAGAGCTTCCTGAGGACACCGCGAATGAGCTGCGTGACAAAGCACGAGAGCTGGGGATCACGGCGCCTTTCTGAAGCCAAGATGAGCTTTTCTTAATCGCAAAAAAGTGCATCGTTTGAGACCCGAAGAGGAGACAGCCGGGCTCTGTTCAACAGGCGCCAAAATGCGCGTCCATTCGGTCAAACGCCAGATTAATCACGTCCTCGTCCACGCAGTAGGCCATACGCACATGGTGTTCGCCTGAGGGGCCAAAGGCCCGTCCCGGCGTCACCGTCACATGCACGTCGTCGAGCAGCGCGCGTGAAAACTGAACCGAGGACTCGTGCGGCACCAGAAGCCTTGGGAACACGTAATAGGCGCCCTGAGGTCGTACGTATTCAAAGACATGAGGCAGGCGATCCAAACGCTCGCAAATCAACGCCCGTCGACGATCCAGGATGGCTTCGAACTCAGAAAGATGCGCGGACTCACTCTCAAGTGCAGCGGATGCCGCAATCTGACTGATCCGTGGCGTGCATATCATGGTCAGATCATGAATTTTGACCAGCTCCGGGCGCAGAACCTCGGGAACAACCATATAGCCGACCCGCCAACCACTCATCGCGTAGGCCTTCGAAAAGGTGAAAAGATAGGCTATGTTCTCGGCGCATTCCGGGGCGGCTGCCAAGTTGAAGAATTGATCCCGATTGTCGTAGATGAAATTGCTGTAGGGATCGTCCAGAACAATCAGAACGCCGTTGTCGCGGGCAATTCTGGCCGCCTCAAGCAAGGCTTCCTTGGAAAGAATGGCTCCGGTCGGGTTCGACGGCGTAACAAGCACGATCGCCTTTGTCCTCGGGCCGATTAATCCTTCGAGAGCCGCAATGTCGAGTTGCCATCCATTGCCCTCGTCCATCGGCCAGAAAACAGGAA
>JABDPP010000203.1 GCA_013042765.1 Litoreibacter sp. | reverse complement strand
CCGCCAAAAGCGTCGCCTGATCTATGCGGCATCCGAATGTAGGTCAAGCAGGAATCTGGCTCTTCAAACTTGCTTTTTGCAGCCGTTGCCGTGCAGAACATGCGGCGGGAGGATTGCCATGACATTGATCGACACACTCAAAGCCTGCGTCGGTGCGGAGAATGTACTGACCGGACGCGATTGCGCCAGTTACCGCAGCGACTGGACGGGAGCCTATGTGGCAGACCCCATTGCGGTTGTCCGCCCCGCCTCGACCTCGGAAGTCAGTGCCGTCGTCAAAGCCTGCGCTGCGGAGAAAACCGCGATCGTCCCCGTCTCCGGCAATACCAGCCTGAACGGAGGGACCTTTGCCAAGGACGCAGTCATGGTCTCTCTCGAGCGGATGAACCGGATCCGGGAAATTCGTCCCGATGCGCGGATTGCCGTGGTGGATGCAGGCGTGATCCTATCTTCGCTGCACGATGCGGCAGATGCCCATGACCTCGTCTTTCCGCTAACCTTCGGCGCTCGCGGATCGGCAATGATCGGCGGCATGCTGTCGACGAATGCAGGCGGCTCGAACGTCCTTCGCTATGGCAACACTCGGTCCCTTTGCCTCGGGCTGGAAGTGGTTCTTCCCGACGGTGAGATGATGGATCTGATGAGCGCGTTGCACAAGGATAATTCGGGCTATGACCTCAAGGACCTGATGATCGGCGCGGAGGGCACGCTCGGCCTGATTACCGGGGCTGTCATGAAGCTCAGTCCCAAGCCGCTTGCCTATGCCACCGCAATGGTCGCGGTGCCGAAGCTTGATCAGGCGCTGTCGCTGCTGAACCGGCTGCAGACGGCCACCGGTGGAGCAGTCGAGGCGTTCGAATTCATGCCCCGTCGCTATATCGAGACCCATGTGGAGATGTTCGAGAAGGCCCGCGAGCCGTTCGAGGAGATGCATGACGTCAACATCCTGCTCGAGGTTGGCGCGACTGCGCCGCGTGATTCCACACCGGGTGAAGACGGCGCAGTACCGATCGTCACTTATCTCGAAACCGTCCTCGGGGAGATGATGGAACAAGGCGACGTGCTCGACGCGGTGGTCGCGAGATCAGAGGCCCAGCGCGCGGAAATGTGGGAGCGCCGCGAAGCCGCAGCCGAGGTCTGCCTGACCCACAAGCCGCTTCAGAACAATGACATTGCCGTTCCCCTCGATCGGGTCGCTCCTTTTATCGACGAGATGGAGAAGCGACTGGAGCGGATCGACCCTGACGCTGTTCCGATGATCGTGTCACATCTGGGAGACGGAAACGTCCACTACGCGCTTATCCCCTCGTCAGATGATCCCGCCCTGCATGACCGCTTGATGGAAACCGTGGAAGACGTGACGCTGGAATTGGGCGGCAGCTTTTCTGCGGAACACGGTATCGGCCTGTCGAAAAAGCCCAGCATGGCGCGCAGGAAGGATCCGGTGGCGCTTGACGTGATGCGGTCGATCAAGGCCGCGCTAGATCCCGAAGGGATCATGAACCCCGGCAAGGTCCTGCCCGGAAACTGAGCGCCTTCGGCGAGGATATTTTTCGAGAAATGAAAGCCCGTCTTGGGGCCTCAGGCTGTGCGCCAGTCAAAGAAATCCGCAGG
Source organism: Litoreibacter sp. (assembly GCA_013042765.1). Lineage (GTDB taxonomy): Bacteria > Pseudomonadota > Alphaproteobacteria > Rhodobacterales > Rhodobacteraceae > Litoreibacter. Next base: position 21,255 of record JABDPP010000203.1, on the reverse strand, counting down.
AGCCTGGGATTTGAGTTTCTCTCCCAATTCGTGCCCCATTCGCGCTGCATCCTCCAGCGGAGCGGTCTCAGCGTCCGAGATGGCTTCCGAGCCATCCGGGCGCAGGATCTCGGCCTTCAGATGGATCTCGCCGCCCGAAAGACTGGCGAGACCCGCGATCGGTGTTTCGCAGGAGCCGTCAAGCGCGGCGAGATAGGCTCGTTCGCAGGCCAGTCTGTGCCCTGTGTCCTGATCGTGGATCGCCTCGAGCATCCAAGCCGCACGCATGTCGTCCGCGCGCCGTTCGATCCCGATCGCGCCTTGCGCGACAGCGGGGAGCATGTCGTCTTCGGAAATGGCGGAACTGGCAACCTCAGCCATTCCCAACCGGTTGAGGCCGGCCATGGCGAGAAAAGTGCAACGTGCGACGCCATCCTCAAGCTTGCGAAGCCGGGTTTGTACATTTCCGCGGAACTCGACCACCTTCAGGTCCGGGCGCCGGTTGAGAAGCTGGGCACGACGCCGCAGGCTCGAAGTCCCGACCGTATCGCCTTCTTTCAACTCAGACAGTCCCGCAACATGGGGCGACACGAACGCGTCGCGGACATCCTCGCGCGGCAGATAGGTTTCGAGCAGCAGACCTTCGGGCTGCTCGACCGGCATATCCTTCATCGAATGAACCGCGATATCGATTTTGCCGGAGAGCATATCGTCCTCGATTTCCCGTGTGAACAGGCCCTTGCCACCGATCTCCTTGAGAGGCCGATCGAGGATCTTGTCGCCGGTGGTTTTGATGACAACGACCTCGAACGCATCCTCGGGCAGGTCAAAGGCCTTGCCGAGCCGCCGGCGGGTTTCATAGGCTTGGGCCAGAGCCAGCGGCGAGCCGCGTGTTCCAATTCTCAGTGGGCTGCTCGGGGTCGGTAATTCACGTGTCATATGAACTGTCTAGCTGCGTAAACCTAACCTGACAACCTCCCGTCTTGACAACGCAACGCTTTGCCGTGACCAAAGGGGACGGATAAAGGAAACGGATCATGGCACAGCCCAAAAAACTTATGCGCGCCCTCGCTGGCGAGACACTCGATGTCCCGCCGGTCTGGATGATGCGACAGGCCGGTCGCTACCTGCCGGAATATCGCGCAACACGCGCGCAGGCCGGGGATTTCCTGTCCCTGTGCTATACGCCGGAGCTTGCCGCGGAGGTCACGTTGCAGCCGATCCGGCGCTACGGTTTTGACGCTGCGATCCTGTTTGCCGATATCCTGCTTATCCCGCAAGCGCTGGGTGCAGATCTTTGGTTCGTCACCGGCGAAGGGCCGCGGCTGTCAACGATCACGGGCTCTGACGGGCTCGCGAAGTTGAAATCCGCCGAAGACGTCCACGAACATCTCGCTCCGGTTTATGAGACCGTTCGGATTTTGTCGCGCGAGCTGCCGTCAGAGACCGCGCTGATTGGTTTTGCAGGCGCACCATGGACCGTGGCCACCTACATGATCGCCGGGCGCGGCACTCCGGATCAGGGGCCAGCCCACAAGCTGCGGGAAGAGGATAATGCCACTTTCGAAGCTCTGATCGACCTTCTGACGGAGGCTACGATTACCTACCTGTCAAAGCAGATCGAGGCAGGCGCCGAAGTGGTCAAAATCTTCGACAGCTGGGCGGGCTCCCTGAAGGAAGATGACTTCCGGAAATACGCATTGGAGCCCGCAAAGAAGATCACGTCTGCGCTGAAGGCAAAGCATCCCGGCATTCCGGTCATCGCGTTTCCGCGGGAAGCGGGTGACGGCTATATCGGGTTCGCCAAGGCGACCGGTGCCGATTGCGTCGCCATCGACAATTCCGTCTCAGCGGTTTGGGCAGCGGAGCATGTTCAGAAGGACGGCTGTGTCCAGGGCAACCTCGACCCCAAGCATATGGTCACGGGCGGTCAGGAATTGATCTACGAGACACGGCGTATCGTCAAAGCCTTCTCGGGCGGACCGCATATTTTCAATCTGGGTCATGGAATTACGCCAGATGCAGACCCTGAGAACGTCCAGATCATGCTGGACGCAATCCGGGGTTAAATCGGCACATAGCACCTGCCCGTTTCAGGCAGGCGACAAAAGTTCAGATCCACTTGGCCAAGGGTGGCAGGCTCATCAGGACCGCATTGGCATCATGACCGGTTTCCAGCCCGAACTTGGTGCCGCGGTCATAGACGAGGTTGTATTCCGCGTAGAGGCCGCGGTGGACCAACTGCGCTTCTTTGTCCGCCTCGGTCCAGGACTCATTTCGATGCTTCTCCGTGACGCCGAGAAAGGCCGGCAAGAACGCGCGGCCGACATCTTGCGTGAAGGCGAAATCGGCGTCCCAGTCTCCCGTGTTCAGATCATCGTAGAAGATACCGCCAACTCCACGGGCCCGGCCGCGGTGGGGTACGAAGAAATACTCGTCCGCCCAAGCCTTGAAGCGTGGGTAGTAATCCGCGTCATGCTTGTCGCAATATTCCTGCAATATCCCGTGGAAAAACGCCGTGTCTTCCTCGAGCTCAATACATGGATTCAGGTCTGAGCCCCCGCCGAACCACCACGCGTGAGGGGTCCAGAACATTCGGGTGTTCATGTGTACGGCCGGCGTTCGAGGGTTTTGCATATGGGCCACCAATGAGATGCCCGAGGCCCAGAACCGGGGGTCCCCCGCCATTCCCGAGAGGTCCTTGCGCGCCGCCATCGCTTTTTGCGCGCGCTCGCCAAGCTTGCCATAGACGGTCGAGACATTGACCCCGACCTTCTCGAAAACGCGTCCGCCCCGCATGACCGACATCAGACCGCCGCCCGCATCACTACCGTCATCGGAGGTGCGCTTCGTTTCCGTCACCTCGAAACGGCCTGCAGGCAAATCGGCAAAGGGGCCTGTTGTCTGGGTGTCTTCCAAGCCCTCAAAGGCCGCCACGATATCGTCGCGAAGGGTTCGGAACCAGGTTGATGCCTGCGTCTTTCTCGTATCGAAAATCTCTGTCACGTATCTGTCCTGTTTGGTTTACACAATCGTAGCAGCATTCCGCCGGCCAAGTCACGATGACAAAAGGATTGATTGGCGCGAAAAGCCATTTTTGCGTTAGGGTGAGGGCATGAAGATTCTTACACTCCTTTTTCTTGTGTTACTTCTTGCAGGTTGCGGTGACCCGCGGACCAAGTGCATCAAGGATGCGAGCCGTGATCTCTCGGTTATTCAGGAACTAATTGCGGATACAGAGGCCACGATCGCACGCGGCTACGCCATCCAGACCGAGACCCGAACTGTGGTCTATACCGATTTCTGCTTCGGCTCTCATCGGTATAACCGCGGCAGTTTTCAGTTCTGCAACCGCGCCCAGCCGGTCGTGAGCAAGAAACCAGTTGCCGTGGACCTGGACGAGGAGCGGCGCAAGCTGAGATCGCTGCGCCAGAAGGAAGAAGAACTGCGTCGCCGGGCGGCTCTCGACGTTCAGAAATGCGAACTCGCCCACCCCAATGCCTGAAAGACGGCTCAAAACGCACTAGAGATCAATCACTACATTTAGTGGTGCGCCGGGCGCAAGACGCAACATGTTCCAATATTGCGTGAAAGAATCTCTGAATCTAATTGAAATTAAAGTATTTTCTGAGATTCCACTCTGTGTTACGCTTACGCCAGCGCCCGAGAACGGTCGCATATAACTATAAATGGGGATGCAACGTCATTCCCGAGGCAAAAAACGGGCAGACGTCTTGAAACTACGTCTATTGGAAATGGTCCGCGCAGGACTGTTCGGACTCTTGTTCGCTTGCTTGGCAAGCGTCTCTTATGCCGCGCCATACGCCGCCATGGTGGTTGACGCCAGATCCGGCGAAGTCCTCCATTCGCGGAATGCCGATACGCGGCTTCATCCGGCATCCCTGACGAAAATGATGACGCTCTACATTGCTTTTGAGGCGATCGAGAAGGGTGAGATATCGCTGGACACCAAGGTGAAGATCTCGCGGAAGGCCGCTGCGGAGCAACCTTCGAAACTTGGCCTCAAGTCAGGTCAGCGGATCGCGCTGCGCTATTTGATACGCGCTGCCGCAGTGAAATCAGCCAATGACGCGGCCACAGCCATCGGCGAAGCCTTGTCAGGCAGCGAAGCCGCCTTCGCGCGGCGCATGACCCGCACCGCGAAGGCGCTGGGAATGACCCGGACCACGTTCAAGAACGCGCATGGCCTTACGGAAAAGGGGCACTTGTCCACCGCGCGGGACATGACGACGCTTGGCCGTCACGTGCTCTATGATTACCCGCAATACTACAACCTGTTCTCCCGCAAAACGACCCATGCCGGTGTGCGTGAAGTGTCGAACACGAACCGTCGTCTCCTGGGTAACTACCGCGGCGCGGATGGTATCAAGACCGGATACACTCGCGCGGCGGGCTTCAACCTCGTGGCGTCTGCGGAACGGGGCAGCGAGCGCATCATCGCCACCGTTTTTGGCGGTCGCTCCACCGCGACCCGCAACGCGCGCGTGGCCGAACTTCTCGATATTGGCTTCAAACGTGCACCTTCCCGTGTCGCTTTGCGCAAACCGGCACTGCCCACCTATGACGGTTCGGCCGCCGGTATCAGAATTACGAGGGCAGTCACCGTCATTCGCAGAAGCCCGCGCCCCGCTCAAAGGCCCGGCGCAGGGCCACGGGCCCCGAACGAGGAATTGCTGTTGGCTATCGTAAAGGATGTCGAAAGCAACGTGTCGGAGGCGCGGGACGCTGTGACGGAAGTGCCGTCGCAAAAAGAGCTTAGCAAGGCGGCCCCACGCGCACGCGCCACATCGGTCACACCGATACAGCGTCCGCAGAACATCGCGCTGGCCTCCCTAACCCCCCAGTCCAACACGCGGGAAACCCAGAAAAGCCGCGTGATCACCCGTGCTTCAACCTCCGGCGGGCGGCATTGGGGGATCAGCCTGGGAAAATACACAACGCGTGATCGCGCCGAGCGCGTCCTGCTCAAGACAGCTCTGCAAGAAATCGAGACGCTGGACGAAGCCTTACGCAAAGTCGTCAATCGTCCGCAGGGCTGGGAAGCCAATTTCGTCGGCATGACGGAGGAGCGCGCCAATCTGGCCTGTGTGCGGCTGAGTGCGCGCAATATCTCCTGCGAGACCCGCGGACCAGCCTCCTGACGGCTAACGGCTGCTAGGCAGCGTCCGTGCGCAAGTCCAGGGCCGCCGCCAACAGAGTCTTCGTGTAATCCGTTTCGGGGGCGGTAAAGACCTTTTCGCTGTCACCGGCCTCAACCACATCGCCCTGCTTCATCACGATCACCTTGTGCGAGATCGCCCGAACAACTTTCAGGTCATGGCTGATGAACAAATACGCCAATCCGTATTTCTGCTGGAGATCGCGCAGCAGTTCCACGATCTGAACCTGCACCGTCATGTCCAACGCACTTGTCGGCTCATCAAGCACGACGAGTTTCGGTCTGAGGATCATGGCCCTTGCGATCGCAATCCGTTGCCGCTGCCCGCCAGAAAACTCGTGGGGATAGCGATGCATCAAGGCAGGATCCAGGCCGACCTCCTCCATGATTTCTGAGACCATGTCGCGCCGGTCGCGTCCCGGCTCGGTGCCATGGACACCAAGGCCTTCCGCAATGATCTCCTCGATTGTCATGCGCGGAGAGAGCGAGCCGTAGGGATCCTGAAAGACGATCTGCATATCCGCACGCAGAGGGCGGAGCTGACGAGACGACAGACCCTGAATATCGCGGCTGTCAAAAGAAATACCGCCGACGCTGGAAATCAGTCGCATGATCGCGAGGGCCAGTGTCGTCTTGCCGGAGCCGCTTTCGCCGACGATGCCCAGCGTTTCCCCTGCCCGCACGGAAATCGTCGCGGAGTTGACCGCTTTCACGTGCCCGACGGTTCGGCGCATCAGGCCCCGCTCAATCGGGAACCAGATCCGAAGATCGCGGGTATGGACCACCTCGGGCGCGTCGTCCCGAACCGGCGCCGGAATACCCTTCGCCTCAGCCTCAAGAAGCATCTTCGTGTAGGGATGCTGCGGGTTCTCGAAAATCTCGGCCGTAGGGCCGGTTTCGACGATCTCTCCCTTCTGCATCACGCAGACCCGATCCGCGATTTTTCGCACAACGCCCAGATCGTGGGTGATGAATAAAAGCCCCATGTCTTCCTGCACTTTGAGTTCGGCCAGAAGCTCGAGGATCTGCGCCTGAATGGTAACGTCGAGCGCCGTGGTCGGTTCGTCCGCGATAAGAAGCTCCGGGCCGTTGGCCAGCGCCATCGCGATCATCACGCGCTGACGCTGCCCGCCCGATAGCTGGTGCGGGTAGGAGGTCAGACGATCTTCCGGATCCCGGATGCCAACCTTGTGCAAAAGCTCGATTACCTTGTCGCGGGCCTCCTGCCCGCTCAGGCCCTGGTGCAGGTTGAGGCTTTCGATGATCTGCTTTTCAAGCGTGTGCAGCGGGTTCAGGGAGGTCATAGGCTCCTGAAATATAAAGCTCACGTCATTGCCGCGCACCTGACGCAGTTCGCGTTCTGTCGCGTTGGACAGATCACGCCCGTCATAGGTGATCTGGCCGGTGATCGTCGCGGATTCCGGCAACAGCTTAACGGTCGACAGGGCGGAGACGGACTTTCCGGATCCTGACTCGCCAACAAGAGCAACAGTCTCACCCTTGTCGACATGGAAGCTCACGTTCCGAACGGCCTGTGTCTCCGCGCCATCCTGCCGGAAAGTGACACTCAGATCTTTCACATCCAGAAGCGCCGTCATTGGAATGTCTTTCTTGGATCAAAGGCGTCTCTCACGCCCTCGAAGATGAAGACCAAAAGGGACAGCATCACCGCAAAGGTCGTGAAGGCGGTAAAGGCCAGCCAAGGTGCCTGGAGGTTCTCCTTGGCCTGCAATGTCAGTTCTCCCAACGACGGTGCAGAGGACGGCAGGCCGAAGCCTAGGAAGTCCAGCGAGGCGAGCATCCCGATGGTGCCCGTGATGATGAAGGGCAGGATCGTCAGTGTGGCCACCATGGCATTGGGCAACATGTGGCGGAACATGATCTTCCAGTTCGACACGCCCAGCGCACGGGCGGCGCGGACATACTCAAAGTTCCGCGCCCGCAGGAATTCAGCACGCACAACGCCCACCAGCGCTGGCCAGCCGAACAGGATCGAAAGAAAGACCAGCAACCAGAATGATCGCCCGAGGATCGCGAACATGATGATGATGACATAAAGGCTCGGGGTCGCACCCCAGATTTCGAGAATGCGCTGGAAGATCAGGTCGGTCCGGCCACCAAAGAACCCCTGAACGGCACCTGCAATTATTCCGATCAGAGAGGAGGCAATTGTAACCACGAGTGTAAATACGATCGACAGGCGGAAGCCGTAAATCACCCGGGCCAGCACGTCGCGGGCCGAATTGTCGGTGCCCAGCAAGTGATCCGCATCGGGCGGAGAGGGCGCGGTTCCGTCGATATCGTTGATCGTTTTGTAGCTGTAGGGAATGAGCGGGTTGAGGATCCAACCCTTCTCAATCTCTTCACCCGCGACGATCCCGTCTTCGGAATCCTCGATGATCCCTTCAGGGTCGTCGAAACAATCCACCAGCCCGCCGGAGATGATGAGGCACTGAACCTCGACATCCTGATAAATTGCCTCGGTCTTGAAATCGCCACCGAAGGCAGTCTCGGGATAGAATTTCGCAATCGGCACGAAATAGTCACCGCGGTACTGCACCAGAAGCGGCCGGTCATTGGCGATCAGTTCCGCAAAGAGCGACAGACCGAACAGGATAGAGAATATGATCAGCGACCAGAACGCACGCGAGTTGCGGCGGAAGTTTCTCCAGCGGCGTTGATTGAGCGGCGATAACCTCATGTCTCGCGACTCTCAAAATCGATGCGCGGATCAACGAAGACATACATCAGGTCCGAGAGGATCCCGATGATCAGGCCAATCAGGCCAAAGAAGTAGAGCGTCCCGAAGACGACCGGATAATCGCGGGCCACCGTTGCCTCAAAGGCCAGACGCCCCAACCCGTCCAGCGAGAAAATTGTTTCAATAATCAGGGAGCCCGACAGGAAGATCCCAAGGAAGAGCCCCGGGAACCCGGCAATCACGATAAGCATCGCGTTGCGGAAAACATGTCCGTACAGGACGCGGTTTTCTGCCAACCCCTTGGCCTTGGCCGTGATGACATACTGTTTCTTGATTTCATCCAGAAAGCTGTTCTTGGTCAGCAGCGTCAGGGTCGCGAAGGCAGAAATCGTCGAGGCCAGAACCGGCAGCGCGATGTGCCAGAAATAGTCGGTTATCTTGCCAAAGAAACTCAACTGGTCCCAGTTGTCCGAGGTCAGGCCGCGCAGTGGGAAGATCTGGTAATAGGAGCCGCCTGCAAAGAGCACCAGAAGCAGGATCGCAAACAGAAACCCCGGGATCGCGTAGGCCACGATGATGGCGCCGGACGTCCAGGTGTCGAAGGCGGATCCGTCTTTAATGGCCTTACGGATGCCCAGCGGGATGGACACCAAATAGGCGATCAGCGTCGACCACAGGCCCAGCGAGATGGAGACAGGCAGTTTTTCCCAGACCAATTCGAGCACACCAATCGAACGGAAATAGCTCTCGCCGAAATCAAAGCGCAGATAGTTCCACATCATGTTGAGAAAACGCTCGAGCGGCGGTTTGTCGAAACCGAACTCCTTCTCCAATTCCGCGATAAATTCAGGCGGCAGGCCCCGCCCGCCTACGTAGCTGTCGTCGCCACCTGTATCGAGGGTCTCGCTGCCAGAGCCGGAGATCGTCTCGAACACATCTCCCTGCCCTTCAAGCTGGGCGAGGATCTGCTCGACTGGCCCGCCCGGCACGAACTGGGTCAGGGAGAAGTTGATGATCATGATCCCGATTAGGGTCGGAACGACCAGCAACAATCGTCTGATGATATAGGCGCCCATGGTGTCAGAGAGCGCCTTTCGCCTTCAGTGCCGCTTCCTTGTCCGGATTGATCCACCAGAAATCGAGGAACCCCAGATCATAGGGCGGCAGGTTCTCCGGATACTCGTACATGTCGAAATAGGCGACGGTATGGGTATCCTTGAACCATTGCGGAACCCAGAACCGTTCCGCGCGCAGCACTCGGTCGAGAGCGTGTATGGCAGTGTTCAGCTCCTTCTTTGACTCCGCCGCCGAGATCACTTCAATCAGCCGGTCGACCGCGGGGCTCTTGAGACCCATGGAGTTGAACAAGCTCTCGTCAGCCGTCGCGGAGCCATAGTACTGCTGCAGGTTTGAACCGGGCTCGTAGGTCATCGGGAACTGGTCGGTGATGATATCGAAATCGAAATCCCGCGTCCGGTTTGTGTACTGCGCGGGATCGATCCGGTTCAGCTTTGCGTTCAGCCCAAGGCGGCGCAGGTTCTCGATGAACGGGTTCACGATACGGTCGAATGCCGGGCTGTCCTCAAGGAATTCGATATCGAAGGTCCTGCCGTCCTTTCGGCGCAGTCCGTCATCACCGACAGGCCAGCCCGCTTCATCCATCAGCGCCGAAGCCTTCCGCAAGTTCTTGCGATCCAGCTGCCGTTTGCCAGACACTGGCGGCAAAACGGCTTCTTCCGACAGGATGGTTTCGGGCAGCAGCCCCTCTTCCACCAGTGGCTTCAGAAGTGCGGCCTCGTCCGGGTCCGGCGCACCTGTAGCGGCAAGCTCGGTATTATCCCAGAAAGATGTGGTCCGCGCATACAGGCCGTAAAACAGCGTCTCATTCGACCACTCGAAGTTGAACATGTATCCGATCGCTTCACGCACGCGCGGATCCTGGAACTTTTCGCGCCGCAGGTTGAGTACGAAACTCTGGCCGGTTGCGATCGTGCCGTCCGGTAACTCCTCCTTGATCACGTCGCCCCGTTCCAGCGCCGGGAAATTATACCCCGTCGCCCATGTCTTGGACGAGTTCTCGATCCGGAAGGTGTAGGCGCCGGATTTGAACCCCTCAAAGGCGGAATTAGAATCACCAAAGTACTCGACCCGGATCCTGTCGAAGTTGTTCCGGCCCTTCGAGAAGTTCAGCTTGCTCCCCCAATAATCGGGATTACGGCGATAAACGATCTGCTGATTGATGTCATAGCTGTCCAGGACATACGGCCCGGTACCCAGAGCAGGCTCAAGACGGGATTCATCAAGGCCCGCGCCATTGTCTTCGAACCAATTCTTCGCAAAGACAGGAAGACCGCCAGCCATCTCGATCCGCCCACGTTTCGGTGCGGTGTCCTTGAAATTGTACTTGATCGCATGCGGACCCAGAACTTCCGCCGTATCAATGAACTGCGCCAGAACGGCCCGGAAAGAGACGAGCGATTCCTTCAAGAGTAACTCGAAACTGTAGGCAGCATCCTCCGCGGTCATCGCAGTACCATCGGAGAAGCGAACTTCCGGGCGCAGGTTGAAAACCACCCAAGATTCGTCGTCGGGATATTCCAGTGTCTCACACAGGAAGCAGTAAGCCGTACCGATCTCATCGTCGGTTCCGGTCAGAATCTCCTCGTAGAACACGCTGGCCAGCGCCCCGGAACGCCCCTTGCGGGAATACGGGTTCATGGAGTCGAATGTACCCTGCGCCCAAAGCGAGATCTCGCCACCTTTGGGTGCATCGGGGTTGACGTAATCCAGATGCTCGAAATCCGCCGGGTACTTCAGTTCCCCGAAGGTCGAATAGCCGTGGGACCGATTGACATCCTGACCAAAAGCCATACCCGCAAGGCAAATCAAACCCAGCCCAAAGCCCAGCAAGTGCATTGACTTGGAAAAGCGTTTTTCTTGCGATGCCAACAACACGTTTGTGGTGGGCGTTCGATCCGGTCTCATGCAGTTTTCTCCCACAATTCTTCGCCAGTGCTCCCCAGAACTTAGGGCAGAAGAAAAGGGTTTCACACAACATTCAAGCCGAGATTTCGGGATCGTGAGCAGATTTGCGCAGTAAAACGAGAAAGACCGCCCCGAAGGACGGTCTTTCGCAAAACTCTATAGCGATTTTTAGCCGCCGATCGTCTGGAGATAGGCGATCAGATTGGCCCGGTCGCTGATCTTCCTGAGGCCCGCGAAGCTCATCTTTGTGCCCGGTGCCCAGCCCTTCGGATTCTCGAGGAAGCCGTTCAGAGCCTCAGGCGACCAAGCGTCTGCCTGCGTGACAAGCGCGCCAGAATAGCCGAAGCCGTCCACGGCGCTGATTGTCCGTCCAACGATCCCATACAGATGCGGGCCGGTTGCATTCGCGCCGTCTTCAAGCTTGTGGCAGGCCTTGCACTTGGAGAACACTTTCTCGCCTTTGCCGGCATCTGCGGAAGCCAGAATGGCCATGAAGTCTACTTCCTCCTCGGCAACCTCTTCGGTTTCCGAGGCGCCTTCAACTTCGATTACGTAGGCTTGCTTGTGCTCACCCTTACCGTGACCGCCCTCACCACCATGGTAGATAAGTTCGGAGGCCCAGTTTCCGAGCAGGAAAATAAGAAGCGATCCGCAGAGCGCACCTAGGATTTTTGTAAAGGTCATCGTGTCGAACATGATATGGGCTTACCTCTTTGCCGTTTGGACGTATCTATCGCCTTCCCCTATCCAGTTTCAAGGTGTAGAAACCGCGACCAAACGCCCTTCTAGCGGAAAAATCGAATGACACGGAAAATTGCCTTCCAGGGAGAACCCGGGGCCTACTCTCATCAGGCCTGCCGTGAGACCTGCTCCGATATGGAGGTCCTGCCCTGCCGTACCTTCGAAGATGTCATCGAAGCCGTGCGTTCAGGCGAGGCCGAACTCGCGATGCTGCCGGTTGAAAACACCACCTATGGTCGCGTGGCCGATATTCACCGATTGTTGCCGGAAAGCGGGCTGCACATCATCGACGAAGCTTTTGTCCGGGTCCGGATCAATCTGTTGGCTGTGCCCGGAGCAACGCTGACGGACGTAAAAGAAGCCTACAGCCATCTTGTCTTGCTGCCGCAATGCGCGACTTTCCTGCGTGAAAACAACATCATTGGACGGGTGAGCCCAGACAACGCACGCGCCGCGCGAGAGGTCGCCGAACACGGCGATCCAAGCCAGGCCGCGCTGGCCTCGGAACTGGCAGCGGAGGTCTACGGGCTGGATGTGCTGGCGCGCAATATCGAGGACGAGGACCATAACACGACGCGATTCCTGATCATGTCTCCTGAGCTCGACATGACGCGACGCGGCGACTTGATGATGACGACGTTCGTGTTCCGCGTGCGCAATATTCCCGCTGCGCTTTACAAGGCCATGGGCGGATTCGCGACCAACGGCGTGAACATGACCAAGCTGGAAAGCTACATGGTTGGCGGCGCCTTTACCGCCACGCAGTTTTACGCCGATATCGAAGGGCATCCGGACGACCCGAATGTGAAACTGGCGCTCGAAGAACTTGATTACTTCACGTCGAGCATGTCGATTCTCGGCGTTTATCCGGCCTCGGGCACCCGCGACTGAGCTCGCTCAGGCGTGTTCAGCGCGCTTGTAGCGTTGCTCTAGATCCTGAGCGAACCCACGGACACGAGTCTTGTAACGTCGGTTCAGGGAGTTTCGCGCGAGCTTAGCCGACTGCATCAGAAGACGTGCGGGCAGACTTCTCGGTCGAATATCAAGCTCCACCTGCAAACGCGTCCGGTTGCGGGAAAGCGCAACGAGATCGACGAGGAACTCGGCCTCGAAACCGTCTGAATCGATACTGAATTTCATGGTTGTTGGAGGATCATACTGCGACAGCTCGACCTTGAGCACGCGTGGTTTGCCGCGAATCGTCGCCCGAGCATTCCAGGTACAGCCAATCTCGAGTTTCTCGCCCTCGAAAGCGCGCGTTACCTCTGCCCCCCGACGCAGCGCCGCACGTTCAAATGCCTCGAAATCCGAGAGCATTCCGAACACACGCTCGATCGGCGCCTCTAGATCTTCTCTGGTCGTAAACTTCATTCCGGTTCAGCCCCTACGATATGTTCTCCTCAATCCAAGCGGTTCGCAAGCCAGTTGCGCAGGATAAAATGTGCAATCGCTCCTTCGCGCGCTGGTTTGATGTTAGGATTATTGCCCGCGAAGGTTTCGAGCATCTCTTCGCGCGTGACCCAAATCGCATCCTCGATTTCTTCGGGGTCGATCCTGATCTCGCTGGTTTGCGCAATCCCGTGGCAGCCCATCATGAGCGAGGCCGGAAACGGCCAGGGTTGGCTGGCCAGATAGCGCACCTCACCAACCTCTATGCCGGCTTCTTCGAATGTTTCGCGGCGCACGGCGGCCTCGATCGTTTCGCCGGGCTCGATGAATCCGGCCAGAAGCGAATACATACCCTCGGGCCAGCCGGGGGAACGCCCCATCAAGACACTGTTACCCCGTGTGATCAACATGATTACCACGGGGTCAGTGCGCGGGAAGTGGTGACCGCCGCAGGCAGGGCAGTTTCGTTGCCATCCACCCATGGCGATCTCGCTGGAGCTACCGCATCGCGCACAAAACCCGTGCGTTGCATGCCACCCCATGACCGCTTTGGCTGTCGCCACCAGCTCCGCCCCGCGTGGGCTCAACCGAGTCATGATGGCACGCAACTCGGAGAACCGCTGATCGGATGGCATGCCCGGAAAATACTGCTCAGAGGGGTCAAGAAATGCGCCGAGCGTCTCAACTGCTTCTTCCGGCTCCCACCGGGACACATCCCGGGCAAACCGGGCGATACCGTCGTCCAATCCCAGAAAGATAGCCTCTTCATCGGCAAATTCGAAAATCTCGTGACCCGCCTCCAGCCAGACAGGCTGGTCTCGAGATTCCCCGCCTATCAACGCTTTTCCATGCCACATCGGAAGCACGCCCGTGCTCTCTGCCTGCAACTGCGCCTCAAGGGCCGCGGGATCCATCCGAAGGTGCGCGGCACGGTCCAGTCCAGAGCCGCCAAAGGTTACCGTTTCCGCGATTTTCATGATGCCCCCGCCGTCGTTTGGCCCGCTTTTTGCATGCCCTTGTCCGCTTGGCAAACTACATGCCTGCAACGCGAATCCTTGCACAAGACTTCAGGCCGCCATATATCACCCCCGAGAGGTTGGCGCGGGCGAGCGCCTCGCCAACCCGGTCAGGTCCGGAAGGAAGCAGCCGTAACGAGCCCCGCTTGGGTCGTTGTCCAGCCTCTCACCTTTTCCCGTATCTGTGGTGGACCTTACCCTGTCGCGGCTTTAGGTTTTTTCGGGCAGGCGAATCCAACGAGGGCACATGTCCGACACGAGCGAAACGGCGACCCAAGAAGGCTATCAGGTTCTGGCGCGCAAATACCGCCCGGCCAGCTTCGCCGACCTCATTGGTCAGGACGTCATGGTCCGGACGCTGAAAAATGCATTCGAGTCGGGCCGGATCGCGCAGGCCTTCATCATGACCGGCATCCGCGGCACCGGCAAAACGACCACCGCCCGGATTATCGCAAAGGGCATGAACTGCATTGGACCGGACGGTCAGGGCGGCCCGACCACCGAACCATGCGGAAAATGCGAACATTGTGTTGCCATCGCCGAAGGGCGCCACGTCGACGTGATGGAGATGGACGCGGCCTCCCGCACAGGCGTCGGGGACATTCGCGAGATCATCGATAGCGTGCACTACCGGGCCGCCTCCGCCCGCTACAAGATCTACATCATCGACGAGGTGCATATGCTCAGCGCCTCGGCCTTCAACGCCCTTCTGAAAACGCTGGAAGAGCCGCCCGAGCACGTAAAGTTCATCTTTGCCACGACGGAGATCCGAAAGGTTCCGGTTACGGTCCTGTCGCGCTGTCAGCGGTTCGATCTGCGTCGGATCGAGCCCGAGGTGATGATCGCCCATCTGCGCGCTGTGGCCGACAAAGAGAACGCGCAAATCGCCGATGACGCGCTTGCATTAATTACCCGCGCCGCAGAGGGCTCCGTGCGCGATGCCATGAGCCTGATGGATCAGGCAATTTCCCACGGCGCCGGCGAAACTACTGCGTTGCAGGTGCGCGCGATGCTGGGCCTTGCCGACAGGGGCCGGGTGCTGGATCTGTTCGATCTGATCATGAAGGGCGATGCGGCCGGTGCACTTCAGGAGTTGAGCGCGCAATATGCAGATGGCGCGGACCCGATGGCGGTGCTGCGCGATCTGGCAGAGATCACTCATTGGGTCAGCGTCATAAAGATCACACCCGAAGCGGCCGAGGACCCGACAGTGGGCCCGGACGAACGCACGCGGGGTCAGGCAATGGCCCATGGGTTGCCGATGCGCGCGATGACACGGATGTGGCAGCTTCTCCTCAAGGCGCTGGAAGAGGTGGCAAGCGCCCCGAACGCCATGATGGCGGCGGAAATGGCCATCATCCGACTGACCCATATGGCCGACCTGCCCTCACCCGAGGAGCTTGTACGCAAGCTTCAGGACACGCCGCCGCCCCCTGCAACCGGGGGCAACGGATCCACTGCATCACAAAGCGGCATGACCACGGCCCGCGCCAGCCAGCCAGTGCAGGCTGCAAGTGGCCCGATCAATTCAGGTGCAGCAACGGCCTTGGCGCAAGCGCCGGAGACTGCTCTCGCGCGCTACACGACATTTGGGCAGGTCGTGGACCTGATCCGCGCCAACCGGGATGTTAAACTTCTGGTTGAGGTTGAAACGACATTGCAGCTGGCGAACTACGCGCCGGGCCGTATCGAATTCGTGCCGACACCCGAAGCGCCGCGGGACCTTGCCCAGCGCCTCGGCGCGCGGCTGCAACAATGGACCGGAACCCGCTGGGCGGTCTCAGTTGTCAGCACCGGTGGTGCGCCAACAATCGCCGCGGAACGAGATGCCGAAGAGGATGCGCTCAAGCAGGAAGCGGCCACACATCCGATGGTTCAGGCCGCCCTTGCCGCCTTTCCCGACGCGAAAATCACAGATATCAGAACCCCCGAAGACTTGAGCCAGGAAGCTGCCCTCGAGGCGCTGCCGGAGGTTGAAGACGAGTGGGATCCCTTTGAAGAGAATTAGGAGAAGAACGAAATGCTGAAAGGTTTGGGTGGCCTCGGCGACATGGCCGGGATGATGAAGAAGGCTCAGGAAATGCAGACCAAGATGGCGGAGATGCAGGAAGGCCTGAGCAATATCTACGTCACTGGCGAAAGCGGTGCCGGTCTGGTGAAGGCGACCGCAACAGCCAAAGGCGAACTGACCGCACTGGATATCGATCCGTCGATTTTCAATCCGGACGAAAAAGAGGTGGTCGAGGATCTCATTCTGGCCGCGATCAAGGACGCTCAGGCCAAAGCACAGGAGCGCAGCCAGGAAGAGCTGGGCAAACTGACCGAAGGCCTCGGCCTGCCGCCAGGGATGAAACTGCCCTTCTAACTTGGCAGATCCCACGGCACAAACGCGGGACCGGATAGGATGAAGAACGCAAGCACCGATATCGATGCCCTGATCGAGATGATGGCCAAACTGCCCGGGCTGGGTCCGAGATCCGCCCGCCGTGCAGTGCTGCACATGATCAAGAAACGATCCCTGCTCATGTCGCCCTTGGCAGATGTTCTGCAATCCGTCGCAGCGACAGCGCGCGAATGCCTGAATTGCGGGAATATCGGAACCACGGATATCTGCGAAATCTGTTCCTCTGAGAAACGGGCGACCGGCGAAATCTGCGTGGTTGAGGATGTGGCCGATCTGTGGGCGATGGAACGGGCCCAGGTTTTCAAGGGGCGCTACCACGTTCTGGGTGGAACCCTCTCGGCGCTCGATTCGATCGGTCCGGATGAATTGCGGATCCCGCGGTTGCTCGACCGGGTTGCCAGCGAAGAGATTACCGAGGTCATTCTTGCCCTCAATGCCACGATCGACGGTCAGACCACCGCGCATTACATCGCCGATCAGCTCGAATCCCGCGGGGTGGCCGTGACCTCGCTCGCGCAGGGTGTTCCCATCGGTGGGGAGCTTGACTATCTTGACGACGGCACAATCTCGGCCGCCCTAAAGGCCCGCAAGGCTATATAGGAGCTGCGAGCCGCCTAGAGCGCAGCCAGCAGATCCGGCAGTTCCCCCAGATGCGCAAGAACCCTAAAGCGCGGATGATCCGTCGGCGCCTCGGCTTTCTCAATCTCCCACTCATACCGGGCTGGCACATGAACGCCCCAGCCGCCGGCTTCGATCGCGGGAACCACGTCCGATTTCATTGAGTTTCCCACCATCATCGCCCGCTCTGGGCCGTGACCATGCCGCATGAAGGCGCGAATATAGGTCTGCGGGGTCTTTTCGGAGACGATCTCCACCGCGTCGAAGAGATCGCCAAGCCCCGATTGTGCTAGTTTGCGTTCCTGATCCAAGAGATCACCCTTGGTGACCAGCACGAGTTTATGCTTATTTCCAAGCGCCTCGACCGCGTCCCGCGCATGGGGCAGCAGGTGGATCGGGTGGCGCAGCATTTCCTGACCCGCTGCAATAATCTCGGAGATGACCGAAGCGGGCACGCGTTCATCTGTCACCTCGATCGCAGTTTCGATCATCGACAGTACGAATCCCTTGATGCCGAAGCCGTAGTGCCCGAGGTTGCGCCGTTCCGCCTGCAGGAGCCGCTCTGCCAGATGGTCCCGGTCGGCATAATCCTCCAGCAACATGACGAACCGCTCCTCCGTCAGGCGAAAGAACTCCTCGTTCTGCCAGAGCGTATCATCCGCGTCGAAACCAATTGTTGTGATCTTTTGTGCCATGAATCGATTCATGCCCCTTTTCTGGACTTGCCCTCCGCTTATATAGTAGGGCCTGTTCACTGAAAGACAGACAAAGGCCAAACACGCGTGAAACCGTTTCGGATCATCATGTCGGACAACGACGATAATGAAGACGGCGAAGGTGATGCCGCCCTCATTACCGCGACCAAGCCCAAGACGAAGCGGCCGCCGATGTACAAGGTCCTGCTGCTGAACGACGACTACACACCGATGGAGTTCGTCGTCATGGTGCTAGAGCGTTTCTTCGGCCTCAACCACGCGCAATCCGTCGAGATCATGTTGACGGTCCACAAGAAGGGCGTCGCCGTGGTTGGCGTTTTCGCCTTCGAGATTGCTGAGACGAAAGTGGCGCAGGTCATGGATTTTGCGCGCCGTAACCAGCACCCGCTGCAATGTACGATGGAGAAGGAGTAGTAGGCCAACGCCTCGTGCTCCTTGTTCATGACCGTTTCCCGACTGACACTGGCCCTTGAAAACGGGCTACTTGAGCTGCCGGAGCAGGGCGCGATCGGCTTCTTCAATTCACCGGGTGACGTGGATCTTGGCGACCTTGACCCCGAGCGGATCCGTGCCGTTCAGGGCTTCTTTCCCGCCTATGAAAGGCTGAATAATCGCGGAGTTTCCGTTACGCCAGAACCTGAGGGGCATCTCGCCGCGTGCATCGTTTTCTGTCGCCGCTCCAAGCCTGCAACCCTTGATCTGATCCGCAGCGCGGTAAAGCGCACGCAGGCTGGCGGGATGGTTCTGGTCGAAGGTGACAAGACTGGTGGAATTGAGAGCATCGCCAAGGAGGTTCGCAAGCATTTCGAACTTGCCGGAAGCTACTCGAAATCACATGGCAAGCTGATCTGGTTCACGCGGCCCGAAACCCTGCCGGACATGGCGAGTTGGAAAGCAGCCTACATCGAGCTCGAAGGTGGGCTCATCACCTGGCCCGGTGTCTTTTCCGCCGATCGCATCGACAAAGGCTCCGCCCTGCTTGCCCAGCACCTGCCCGCACTCAAAGGCAGCGTCGCGGACCTCGGCGCGGGTTGGGGATACCTGTCGCGCACTGTTCTGAAGAGCCCGGAGGTCACGGACCTCACACTTCTTGAGGCCGATTTTCACGCGATCGATGCCGCCCGCCAGAATATCCAGGATCAGCGCGCCAGCTTTCACTGGACGGACGTAACCGCCTTTCAGGGTGGCCCGTATGATGCCATCGTAAGCAATCCGCCGTTTCACACGACCCGCAAAGCCGAACCCGCGTTGGGGCAGGCCTTTATTCGAAAGGCCGCCCAATTGCTCACCCCGGGCGGCGTCTTCTGGATGGTCGCAAACCGAAACCTGCCCTATGAACAGACCCTTTCCGAGAGCTTCCAAATGGTTGATACGATCCTGCAGGAAGCCGGCTTCAAGGTCTTCAGGGCCCGTAAACCGAAAACCTCTCGCGCCGGGCGCTAGCATCGCCTAGTCTGGCCGGACGCAAGTCGGAGATTGTCCAGATGTCCTTTTCCATAGCAGGGAAAACCGCCATCGTAACCGGCGCCGCAAACGGTGTCGGCCTCGCCATCGCACGGCATTTTATCGCCAAGGGCGCCAATGTCATGTTGGCGGACAAGGACGAAAAACGGCTGAAACAGGAAATCGACGTGGTCGCGGAAGAAGAGGGCAATGCCCGGATTTTTTCGTGCGACCTGAGAGAGAAACTGAGCCAGGCTAACCTCCTGTCGGCGACAATCGACGCATTTGAGAGAGTCGATATTCTGGTGAATGGATCCCGGCAGGTCACGCCAACAGATCCAATGGACCCAGACGATGATCGCCTTGAGATGCTTCTTCAGCAAAACCTGCTCTCCAGTCTTCGGCTGAGCCAGCTTGTTGCCAAGCGCATGATCAAACAAACCGAAGACGAGGATGAGGTCGCATCGGCAGGCACGATCGTGAACCTCTCCTCGATTGCAGCACAGCGCACGCGCCCCGGGTTGATGGGGTATTCGATTGCGACAGCCGGGCTTGATCAGATGACCCGAACCCTGGCGGTCGCATTGGCGCCAAAGAAGATTCGGGTGAACGCCGTGGCGTTCGGTTCGGTCATGAGCGCGAGCCTGAAGACCTCGCTTCAGGAAACCGACGGATTGCGGGAAGATATCATCGAGCACACGCCGCTCGGACGGATCGCCAGCCCCGGTGAGATTGCCGACGCGGTGCAGTTCCTGAGCTCCGACGCGGCCGGCTTCATCACCGGTCAGATCATGACAGTCGACGGGGGACGCACAATGCTCGACCCGGTCAAAACCTCAGCACATTAAGACCGCCGTCAAAAGAAAACGCCGACACACGGTTTCGTGCATCGGCGCTCTTGGTTGTGTCAACCCGAAGACAAGCAGCTTTACTTCTCTTCTTCGTCCTCGCTGGGCGCATCGGGAAGGTTGAACAGGCTATCAGCGTCGACCAGCAGGCTGTCGTCTTCCTTGTCTTCCTCGGGTGTCTCGGACAGGCTGAAAGCCTCAAGCCCGGAAATCGCCGATGGGATTTTGGGCTCCGGCTCCCCGCCCAGAGATTGCTCAGTCGAGACCAGCTTGCGGCGCTCGTCGTCCGACATGACGTCACCTTCCTTGGCTTTCTTGGCGTTGGCTTTCTGAACCGCCGCATCAAGTTCCGACTGTTTACACAGGCCCAGTGCCACCGGATCGATCGGCTGAATGTTCTGAATATTCCAGTGGGTCCGCTCGCGGATCGCGTTGATCGTGGGCTTGGTCGTGCCGACCAGTTTGCTGATTTGGCCGTCGCTCAATTCCGGGTGGAACTTGACCAGCCACAGGATGGAGGCCGGACGATCCTGACGTTTCGACAGTGGCGTGTAGCGCGGACCACGGCGGGTCTGCTCGCCTTCGGCGGCAGCATTATACTTGAGCTGAAGCTTGTAGAGCGGGTCATTCAGACCTTTGTCTATCTCTTCCTGCGTCAGCTGGTTGTTGGCAATCGGGTCGAACCCCTTGACGCCAGCGGCCACATCACCGTCAGCGATGCCCTGGACCTCAAGCTCGTGAAGGCCGCAAAAATCGGCAATCTGCTTGAACGTCAGCATGGTGTTGTCCACCAGCCAGACGGCGGTCGCCTTTGCCATGATCGGATTTGCCATCGGTTCATCTCCTTAAAACACATCTGTCCCGTCACCCGGCTCAGGGGCTGTCCCGTAAGGAACAAGTTCGCGGTTTGGGGAACTTGGGCAGTATATAGGGATCCAACTGCCAAAGGGGAAGAGAAAATGCATCTCTTCCGTCTCGCCGAATTCCGTCAGATCACGGATCACACTTTCAACACGATCTTCCCGATATGTCCCGAACTCTCAAGGCGCGCATGGGCAAGCTTCGCATCCTCAAGCGCGAATTCGCTGTCCATCACCGGACCAACGCGCCCGGATTCCATCAGGGGCCAGACCTGCGCACGCAGCTCGCCCGCAATGCGGGCCTTCGCCAGATCGCTTTGCGGACGGAGCGTCGAGCCTGTGACCGTCAGCCGCCGGGTCATGATCTGGGCGAAAT
>JABDPP010000311.1 GCA_013042765.1 Litoreibacter sp. | reverse complement strand
ATATGGACGTGATCGCGCTGGCTTCCGCCGGGTTCGAGGCGACGGTGGCGCCCCTCGGCACTGCGGTGACCGAAAACCAGCTGCAATTGCTCTGGCGCATCGCCCCGGAGCCGGTGATTGCTCTTGATGGCGATAAGGCTGGCCTGCGGGCTGCGATGCGCCTGATCGATATCGCTTTGCCGATGCTGGGCGCCGGGCAGTCCTTGCGGTTCTGTATCCTGCCTGAAGGACAGGATCCTGATGATCTGATCCGGGCCAAGGGCGCGCAGGCGATGCGTACGTTGGTGGAAGGGTCCAAGCCGCTGGTGCATCTGCTTTGGCAGCGTGAGACCGAGGACCGGGTGTTCGACAGCCCGGAGCGCCGTGCCGCGCTCGATAAATCCCTGCGGGAAGCCCTTGGCAAGATTTCCGATCCGTCCTTGCGAAACCATTACGAGCTCGAGATCAAGCGCCTGCGTGCCGATCTGTTCGGATTTGGTGCGCCGCGTCAGGACCGACGGGAGTGGAAAGGCAGCGGCCGGGGTGGGTATCCCGATAAGGGCGTTCCGCATCAATCGACCAAGAACTCGCTTCTGGCCCAGTCCACGGACGTTGAAGAACGGGTGCGCGAGGCCGTGATCCTTGCCATTCTGGTGACCCATCCAAGCCTGATATCGGATTTTCTCGATGATCTGGAGATGCTGGAACTGCACGGCGCTGATCACCGCGCGATCCTCTCTGCACTGCTGCGTCATCCCGATGAAGGGGATCGCGACCGGCTGCGCCATATTCTCGAGGCGGAATTGGGGGGCGGACCCCTTGAAAAGCTATATTCCCTGAGCCATGTGCAGATAGCACCGGCGGTCAGGATCGGAGCCGATACCGATCTGACGCGGATGACCCTTGCCGAAGAACTTGCCAAGCTCGAAGCCCGCCGCGGCATGCAGCGTGAGATCGAGGACGCGGTGGAGGATCTTGCCGGCGTGGCCGATGAAGGGCTCACCTGGCGCGTTGGACAAGCGGCTGAGACACGCAATGCTGCGGACCGCAGTCGGATGGATGAAGGTGGCGCTGACAGCGAGGATCGCAGTGCCATGTCCGAATACCTGCAATCCCTCATTGATGGTGAGGTTTGGGTAAAGAAAAGAAGGTAAACAGGAGTGCGAATCACTCTGATTCGCGCTATTGATTCGTTAGACTCATTTTCAGTGATTCGTTTTCAAGGAGCACGTGATGGCCCCCAAGGACACAGACGACCAGAAGCAGGATCGCGAAGACGCCGCAAATGGCCTCGATATGAGCCAGGCTGCGGTCAAGAAAATGATCGCTGAAGCGCGGACGCGCGGCTACATCACTTACGATCAGCTCAACCAGGTTCTGCCCCCTGAACAGGTGGCGTCGGAGCAGATTGAGGACGTGATGTCGATGCTCTCCGAGATGGGCATCAACATCATCGAGGAAGAGGAAGCCGAGGACGAAGACGCCTCCAGCAAGGCTGTTGTGGAAACCTCGCAATCCAAGGATGTAGTGCTGGCAACCACCACGACGGAGACGCTGGACCGCACGGACGATCCGGTGCGCATGTATCTGCGCGAAATGGGCTCGGTCGAATTGCTGTCGCGCGAAGGCGAGATCGCGATCGCCAAGCGGATTGAAGCGGGTCGCAACACGATGATTGCGGGCCTGTGTGAAAGCCCGCTGACCTTTCAGGCTATTACGATCTGGCGCGACGAACTCCTGAACGAAGATATCCTGTTGCGCGATGTCATCGATCTCGAGACCACCTTCGGAAACACTATGGACGAAGACGGCGAGGAGCCGGTCGTGGCCGAGGCCGCGACGGAAACTGCGGCCGAACCCGAAGCGAAGGAAGAAAAGCAGGAACTGGACGCGGACGGCAATCCGATCGCGCAGGATGACGAGGATGACGAGGACGAGCAGGCCAACATGTCCCTGGCCGCAATGGAAGCGGCGCTCAAGCCCCGCGTTCTGGAGACGCTCGACCTGATTGCCAGCGACTATACGCATCTCGCTGAGATGCAGGACTTGCGGATCTCCGCCGCCATCAACCACGATGACAGCTTCTCCGAGAAGGAGGAGAAGGCCTACCAGAAACTGCGGCTTGAAATCGTTGAACTGGTGAACTCTCTGCACCTTCACAACAACCGGATCGAGGCGCTGATCGACCAGCTTTACGGGATCAACCGGCGGATCATGTCGATCGACTCCGCGATGGTGAAGTTGGCCGACCAGGCAAGGATCAACCGCCGCGAGTTCATCGATGAGTATCGCGGCTACGAGCTTGATCCCGGTTGGGTTGACCGGATCTCCGAGAAGGCTGGCCGTGGGTGGACCGCGCTTATCGAGAAATCGCGTGAAAAGGTCGAGGATCTGCGCGCCGAAATGGCACAGGTTGGCCAGTATGTTGGTGTCGACATCACCGAGTTCCGCCGTATCGTTCAGCAGGTTCAGAAGGGCGAAAAGGAAGCACGTCAGGCGAAGAAGGAAATGGTCGAGGCCAACCTCCGCCTCGTGATTTCGATCGCCAAAAAATATACCAACCGCGGGCTGCAATTCCTTGATCTTATTCAGGAAGGTAACATTGGCCTGATGAAGGCGGTCGACAAGTTCGAATACCGCCGTGGCTACAAATTCTCGACCTATGCGACATGGTGGATCCGTCAGGCGATCACCCGCTCGATCGCTGATCAGGCGCGCACGATCCGTATTCCGGTCCACATGATCGAGACGATCAACAAGCTGGTGCGCACAGGTCGCCAGATGTTGCACGAGATTGGCCGCGAGCCGACACCCGAAGAGCTGGCAGAGAAGCTCCAGATGCCGCTCGAAAAGGTCCGCAAGGTAATGAAGATCGCCAAGGAGCCGATCTCTCTCGAAACGCCGATTGGCGATGAGGAAGACAGCCAGCTTGGCGATTTCATCGAGGACAAGAACGCCGTTCTGCCGCTCGATTCAGCCATTCAGGAAAACCTCAAGGAAACCACGACGCGGGTTCTGGCGTCCCTCACTCCGCGTGAGGAGCGCGTCCTGCGCATGCGCTTCGGCATTGGCATGAACACCGACCATACGCTTGAAGAAGTTGGTCAACAGTTCAGCGTGACCCGCGAACGGATCCGCCAGATCGAAGCGAAAGCGTTGCGTAAGCTGAAACATCCCAGCCGTTCACGCAAATTGCGTTCCTTCCTGGATCAGTAATCTGAAAATCCGAAATTGAAGATCGAGGCGCCTGCGGGCGCCTTTTTCTTTGACCCAGCCCGATCTCGATGACCCTCCGAACAGGCTCTGGCCTCGGATTTGTGTTCGGCATAGGATGCCCGCAAGCGGATGAGAGCATTGGAGTTTTCCCGCTCCCAGGGATGAGATGATGGTCGACACACCCGGAAAGATCACGCTGTGGCAGATGGAAATCTTCGCAGCAGCGGCGGAGGAAGCCTCGATCACGGCCACCGCGCGTCGGCTGGGCGCAAGCCCCTCTGCGGTTAGCCAGCAGCTCAGCAATCTGGAGGCCGCGTTGGGCACGAAATTGCTAGAACGGGCAGAACGACCGATGCCACTGACCGATGCAGGAGTGCTGTTTCTGCGGCGCACCCAGACGATCCTTAACGAGGCGGCGCAAGCAACCTCCGAGTTGGCGGTTAACGACCTGTCCAGCCGGGTGCGCCTGCGGCTCGGTATGATCGAGGATTTCGATCCTGAGGTGACGCCTGCGCTTCTGAGCCAGCTCGCTGAGGACATGCCCAATGCACGGTTCCTGTTGGAAACCGGGGCCAGCCATAAACTGCTCGACCTGCTGGAGACGCGGGCGGTTGATGTTGCGGTCGCCGCTGATCCGGGGGAGCTGTCGCCGGCCTTTGAGGTCTATCCGTTGATCGAGGATCCTTTTGTCGTCGTGACGCCGCGCAACCTCGTGCAACCCGGCGGAGAAGCCTTGGAAACGCTGCGCACCACGCCCTTCATCCGTTACACGTCGCGCCATCTCATGGGTCGCCAGATCGCGGCACATCTCGCACGCCAGCACCTGAGGCTCTCCGACCGGTTCGAGCTGGACAGCTACCACGCGATCATGGCGATGGTCGCGCGCGGAGAAGGATGGAGTATTCTGACCCCACTGGGCGTCCTGCGTGCAAAACGGTTCATGGATCAGGTCGACCTGATGGAGCTGCCCTTCGCGCCTTTGTCACGCAACATCTCGCTGGTGGCCCGGAAAGACGCCCTGCAGGACATTCCGCAGAAGATCGCCTCCACTCTGCGACCCCTGCTGGAACGCGAGATCGCAGAGGTCTGTCAGGCGCGGATGCCGTGGTTGCAGGGAAAAATGCGGGTCAGGGCCTCCTGAGCGTTCGCTGCCGTTTACGCCCGGGCGAGCCGTGCTGCAGATATCAGTGCATCTACGATATAGTCCAGTTCGTCGCGTTTCAGCCGAACCGGCAGGCGCACGTCGCAGGCGCGTGACAGCATATCTCGCGTCTTGGGCAGGTCCGGGCAGGGGCCAAGGAACTCCCAGTTCCAGAACGCCCTTGCATTGTCAGTGCTCAATCCGAAGATCGACGCGCCGATCCCGGTTTTCTTGCTCTCCGAGACAAAACTCCTGGCCTGTTCTTCGCTGAAGTCCTGCAAATTGAACTGGATCGAGTCGGGCGCACGCAATTCAGGGCCGAGCGGGGCGGGTACATGGAAGTATCCGCTCGCATTGAGCCTTTCCGCGACATAGTCGTGGTTGCTGCGGCCGTCGCTTACCCGGCGTGCCAGTTCCGGCAGTTGGGGGCGGATCACGGTGGCGCTGAGGTTCTGCATGCGCATGTTGTAGAGCGGCAGCTTGTTCTGCCATTTTGCGGCAAGACCGGCCACGAGGTCGTGTTTCTTCCAGTTGTGTTCATAGGCGCCGGACATGATCACGGCGCGGGTGACCAGTTCCGGGTCGTCGGTGATCAGGATCCCACCTTCACCGGCATTGATCATCTTGTAGGACTGAAAGGAGAAGCAGCCGATCTTTCCCAGCGTTCCGATATTCCGGCCGTGCCACGTGGTGCCAAGCGAATGCGCTGCGTCTTCGACCACCGGCAGGCCGTGGCGTTCAGCCAGTGAAAGGATCGCGTCCATGTCGGAGGTGTGCCCGCGCATATGGCTGATCAGAACTGCGTCGGCGGTTTCGATCTTCTCGGCAAAATCCTCCATATTGACGCGGTAGGTTTCGTCCACCTCGACCAGAACCGGCGTGCAGTCGGCGTGAACAACCGCAGAGGGCACCGCGGCGAAGGTGAAAGCCGGGATCAGGACCTTGGCATCACGGGGCAGGTCGAGCGCTTTGAGGGACAGGAACAGGGCCGCAGAACAGGAGGAGACGGCCAGCGCGTATTTTGACCCAAGCAGGGTTGCGAATTCCTGTTCCAGCAGGGCGACGGGCGCGTTCTCCGGGGCGGTGTAGCGAAACAGGTCGCCGGACTGCAGAAGGGCTGCGATTTCGGTGAGAGCTGCTTCCGGGATCGGTTCGGCCTGGTAGACATTCGGGGCCTTGGTGGAGAAATCGCGCATCAACATATTCCTTTTTTCCGAAATCTAAATTCGGAAAATCCGTAACATGACGTATGTCACAGGACTATGAAGCCGACGCATTGATACTTGCGTTGGCCGCAAGTGGGTCCTTTTGGCAACGTTTGGGCGGCTTGCGGTGCCGGGTCGTCTCAGCGTGAGGGGCGCGACTGCAGGAAGAAATCGGTTATCTTCTTGGCGAGTATCGCGTTGCTGTGATCCTCATCGCTGCACCGGGCTGCAAGATCCATCCGGTCATCGGGATAGTCCTTGGTGCCGCGCCGCAATCGCACATAGTCGAAGATCAGATCTCCGTCGAATTCGGGGTGGAACTGAACCGTGAAAGCCCGCGTGTCGTAGACCAGTGCCGCATGAGCGCAGTCGGCGTTGGAGGCCACGCAAACCGCACCCTCGGGCAGGCGAAGCACCTGATCCTCATGCCACGCGTTCTGCCGGACAGGTCCCAGCCCGTCGAAGTCATATTCCTTGAGGCCGAGCATCCAGCCGCCTCCGAATTTCTCAACATGACCACCGAGCGCCTGCGCAATGATCTGATGGCCAAAGCAGATCCCCACCATGGGCACATGCGCGCCGTAGGCCTCCTGGATGAACGCCTTGAGGGTTGGGATGAAGGCATGATCCTGATAGGCGGCGTGTACCGAGCCACTCAGCAACCAACCGTCACAGGCGGTGACGGTTTCAGGGAAGGTCATCCCCTCGACGTCAAAGCTCTCATAGGTGAAATGTTCAGTGCCCAGAAGCCGCTCGAACATCTCCGGAAAATTTCCGTGGTTGCGCTGGATTTCGGGCACGGTGTGTCCGCACTGCAGAATGCCGATTCTCATGGACGCCTCATGTTTGATCGCGTCTGGTTTTAGGTGAGTGATTGAGGGAATTGAATACGCGTTTGCTGTAAGGCCACCGTTCAGCTTGAGGTAGACGCAAGATCAGGCATTGGGCTCCGGCGGCGCTTGCGGGTTTGGAACCGCCAGAT
>JABDPP010000302.1 GCA_013042765.1 Litoreibacter sp. | reverse complement strand
ATCTGTGGCGCGGGCCTCGGTGATCTTTTACACGATGCCGGTGTGGCTGGCGCTTGCAGGGCATTTCATCCTGCCCGGAGAGCGGCTCACCCCGATGAAATGCCTGGGCCTTGCCTGTGCTGTCGTCGGTGTTGCCTGGGCAATTCTGGACCGCTCTGGCCCGGCCGGAGAGGCCAGTCTGACCGGGGATCTGCTGGCGCTTGCTGGTTCGCTGAGCTGGGCCGGGATCGCGCTTTGCGCACGCGCAACCCCGTTTCGCGAGGTCCGGCCCGAGCTTCAGATGTTCTACCAGGTCCTGATTTCAGCGCCGGTTTTGCTCTTCGCATCGCTATTTTTCGGCCCGCTGATCCGCGAGTTGGAACCCGCGCATTTCCTCGGGCTAGGGTTTCAGATCGTGATCGTTGTCTCAGCCGGGTTCATCATTTGGATGTGGCTCCTGTCGGTCTATCCGGCGGCCAATGTCGCCAGCTTTTCCTTCCTGTCACCGGTCTTGGGCGTGCTTCTGGGCTGGGCGCTTCTGGGGGAGACGATCGGAATATCGATCCTCGGCGCTTTGTGCTGTGTCGGGGTTGGCATTGTTCTGGTCAACCGGCCAACCCGCGATCAGGTGCCACAAAAGGTCTGACGCACGATCTCATCCTCGGCCGGGGGCTGTTGCAGGGCAACATGTGCCGGCTGGTCCTCAAACGGGGTCGCAAGCGCTGAAACCAGACGTTCGAATGGTCCGTAATCTCCGGCCAATGCAAACTGGATGGCCTCCTCGATCCGGTGGTTTCGGGGGATGAAGGCAGGGTTGGCCAACCGCATCCGGTCAGTTTTTTCACTTTCCTCCCCGGGCTCATCGCTCAGACGGGCCTGCCAGCGTTCCGCCCAGTCGTCGAATTGCTCCGAGTTGGAGAAAAGCGCCCTTGCCGTGGCTGTATCCAGCCCTGCCAGAGCGCGAAAGGTCAGGGTGAAGTCAGCATCTCCTTCGGCCATGCGTCCCAGGAGATCCTGCACCAGTGCAATATCGCCGTCGCGGGCCTCTCTCAGGCCGATCTTGGCCAGAAAGATTTTGGTCCAGGCCTCGGTATATGCGGCGCCAAAGCCGTGCAGAACGTTACGCGCCTGCGCAACCGCCTTGTCCTGATCCGCGTCCATCAGGGGCAGGAGCGAAGATGCCAGTTGTGCCAGGTTCCACACAAGGATCTCCGGCTGCGCCTGATAGGCATAGCGCCCGAACTGATCGATGGAGGAGAAGACCTGCGCGGGATTGTAGCTGTCCATGAAGGCGCAGGGGCCATAATCGATGGTCAGCCCGCCCATATGGGCGTTGTCGGTATTCATCACGCCGTGAATGAAACCGAGCCCCATCCATTGCGCCACCAGCCTGGCTTGCACGCGCGTCACACTGCGCAATAGCCCCAAGGCGCCTTCGCCTGTTGCTTCGGGATAATGGCGTGCGAGTGTGAATTCGCACAAATGCTCCAGCGCATCCGTATCCTGCCTGGCCGCAAAATACTGGAACGTACCGACCCGTACATGGCTGGGGGCCACCCGTGTCAGGAACGCGCCGGGGAACGGGGCTTCGCGCAACACCCTCTCGCCGGTGCTCACGGCTGCCAGCGCACGGGTCGTCGGAACGCCAAAGGCATGCATCGCTTCGGAAACGATATACTCACGCAACACCGGGCCGAGCCAGGCCCGCCCATCGCCCATTCGGGAATAGGGCGTCTGCCCCGATCCCTTGAGCTGAATATCCCAATGGCGCCCGTCGGGTCCCGCAATTTCTCCGATCAAATTGGCGCGGCCATCCCCGAGCTGTGGCGACCAGCCCCCGAACTGATGCCCCGCATAAACCTGCGTCAGCGGCTCTGCGCCCTCGGGGAGCCGGTTGCCGGCAAACATTGCGAGGCCAGCCTCTGAGCGTAACCAAGCTGTGTCGAGCCCCATTTCCTCTGCCAGACCCTCATTCAGGGCAATCAAAGCAGGTTCAGCGACCGGGGCAGGATCGAGTTTCGTATAGAACCGCTCCGGCAACGCTGCGTAGCTGTTGTCAAAAACTGGCGCTGCGCCTGAAACCGAATCAGCCGTCATAGTGAGACCCTCTGAAGTTTGTCACTCAAGCGTTTCATTTCTCGATAAATATCCCCGCGGGAGGCTCCAGATATCAAAGCCGCGCCAACCGTTTGGTCAGAAGCGCGAAGAACCCGTTCGCGTCCAAGTCGCCCATGAAGGTCGCGTTTGGCGTCCGGTTGGTGACGCCCCACCAATCCGCAACTGTCATGCCCATGGTCAGCTCCGATCCGGTTTCCACAGTTACATTCACATGCCGTCCCCGAAAAAGCGCTGGCTCGATCAGGTAAGCAATCACGCAGGGGTCATGCAGCGGCGCTCCGGGAGAGCCGTATTTCTCTTTGTCGAACCGTTCAAAGAAATCGGTCCACTCTGCCACGATCGTTCCAACGTGGTTCCCAAGAGATCGGAACGCCTCAACGCGGGGGCGTGTAACGAGCGCCTTATGGGTGACATCCAACGGCATCACAACAATCGAAACTCCGGATTGGAACACGATATCAGCGGCTTGCGGGTCTACATAAATATTGAATTCAGCGGCGGGCGTGATGTTCCCAACCTGGAAATACGCTCCCCCCATCAAGACGATTTCCCCTATGCGTCCGACGATGTCCGGCGCCTTGCGGAACGCCGTCGCGATATTGGTCAGCGGCCCCAGCGGACAAAGCGTGACAGTCCCGGCAGGCTCCCGGCGCAGCGTGTCGATAATGAAGTCGACCGCATGGGTCTCCCGTAGCGGCATCTTCGGATCGGGTAGAACCGGCCCGTCCAGTCCGGTTTTGCCATGAACATGTTCAGCCGTAACCAGTTTGCGCTCCAACGGCGAGGCGCAACCCGCGAAAACATCGACATCAGGTTTATCCGCCAACTCACAGACAATACGCGAGTTTTTTTGTGTAAGCTCGAGTGGTACATTGCCTGCCACGGCCGTGATTCCCAGGACTTCGATCTCCTCGGGAGAGGCCAAGGCCAGCAGGATGGCGACCGCATCATCCTGCCCCGGATCGGTATCAATGATAATCTTGAGCGGCTGGCTCACAGCGGCTCGACCTTGAGTTCGGTCAGGCGGTTTTCCGACTTGCCAACCACCTCAAAGCGGAAGCCATGGAACGAAAAAACCTGGCCTATCTCGGGAATGGACTGGGCTTCGTGAATGACGAGGCCTGCGACGGTGTTTGCCTCGTCATCGGGCAGGGACCAGTCGGCCATGCGGTTGAGGTCGCGGATCGTGGTCGCACCGTCGATCAGGAAGGCCCCGTCGGAAGCAGGCACCAGAACATCGGCATCGGCAACGTCGAACTCATCGGTAATCTCGCCAACGATCTCCTCAAGGATATCTTCAAGTGTAATCAAGCCCTGCAGGGCACCGTATTCGTCCACGACAAGCGCAAAATGCGTGTGCATTCTCAGGAACTGGCGCATCTGGTCTTCAAGCGACGTGGTTTCCGGCACGAAATAGGGTTCCCGAACAACGTTCATCACGTCGAACTTGTCGAGGTCGCCCGTCATCCCGTCTGGACGTCGCACCAGTTTGTCGACGGCGCGCAGCAGGTCTTTTGCGTGGACAACGCCGATGATGTTCTCGGAATCGTCTCGGAAGACCGGCAATCGGGTATGTGCGCTCTCCAGGCATTGGCTCAGAATATCCTCCGGCGGGTCATCTGCATTGATCATCTGGATCTCAGAACGATGCAGCATGATCTCTTCCACATCGCGCTCGCTCAGGTCTAGAGCGCCCAGAAGCCGATCGCGCTGCTCCTTCTCGACGATCCCTTCCTGGTGGCCGAGGGCCAGCGCTCCTGCAATCTCCTCGTGTACGGAAAGGATATGGCTGTCAGGGTCCGTCTCCACACCGAAGAGCTTCAGGAATTGACGGACAAGGGCCCGCACTGCAGTCACGATGGGCGCGAAAATTAGGATGATGAAACTGATCGGACGGGCCACGCGGGAGGCGGCTGTTTCGGCGTTTGTGATTGCATATGTCTTGGGCAGGACCTCGGCAAAGATCAAGACGAGGAGTGTCATCACCAAGGTGGCTAGCGCCACGCCGCTTTCTCCAAAAAGCCTTGTAAACAATGCCGTAGCGAGCGAAGCTGCCAGAATATTCACCAGGTTGTTGCCCAGAAGAACCGATCCGATGAGGCGTTCGTTATCCTCGGTTATATCTAGCGCGCGGCTGGCGCCGACTGATCCTTTGTCAGCCTGTGCGCGCAATTTGCCCCGCGAGGCCGCTGTAAGGGCGGTCTCTGAGCCGGAGAAAAACGCAGACAGCACCAAGAGCGCCAGTATCGATCCGCTGGTGATCCAGAAGGCCGTATCAAGAAGCGAAGTCGGGTCGTCCATTTTCGGGTATCAGGTCCTTTTTGCCATGCTATGGAAGGGTTATGGGGCTCAAGGGCGCGCCATTCAAGGGAAAGCGGACAAATGGCGGACGTGCGATGCAAATGGGACGACCGGGGCGAATTGACAGGCGATGTACTCCTGTTTGGCGGCCCGAGCTCCAACCTGGAGGCCACCGAGGCTCTTTTTAGCTTGGCGCGGGCGCAGGGGATCGGGCGCGCGAACCGCATCTGCACGGGCGATATAATTGCCTATTGCGGCGATCCGGCGCGGACCTACGCGCTGGTCCGGGCGGAATGTGAGACCATCGTTGCCGGAAATTGCGAACGACAGCTGGGCGCGGGGGCGGAGGCCTGCGGCTGTGGCTTTAAGGCAGGCTCGGCCTGCGACCTGGCCTCGCGAGGCTGGTATGCGCATGCGGCCGCGCAATCCGGGGCGTGGGCGGTGGAGATGCTGGGGCTGCCGGACATGGTTGTGTTCCGTCACAACGGGCTGCGTTACGCCGTGATCCATGGCGGCATCACGAATATTTCGCGGTTTATCTGGCCCTGTTCGGAGGAGGGCGTCTTTGCTGAGGAGATCGCGGCGATCGAGGCCATTGCAGGTCGGATCGATGCTGTGGTTGCAGGGCATTGTGGTATCTCTTTTCAACGCAACGTCATGGGGCGCCTTTGGATCAACGTAGGTGTAATTGGAATGCCGCCTCATGATGGGCGGCCCGAGACACGCTTCGTCGTCTTGGGCGCGGGCGGCGTTCTGATCGAACGGCTGTCCTATGATCACGAAAAGGCGACGACACGGATGATCGCGCAAGGCCTGACACAGGGCTATGAGGAGACACTGCGCAGCGGGATCTGGCCCAATGAAGATATTCTTCCGCGCCAGTTGAGGCAGCAACCTGCGCACTGAGGTTGCTCTAATCCTGCGCCAGTGGATGATGCTCCAGAACCAGCGCTTTTAGCCGTTCATCGAGCACATGAGTGT
>JABDPP010000291.1 GCA_013042765.1 Litoreibacter sp. | reverse complement strand
GTCTTCGGCAGATCCGATTTCGCCCGGATCGCCCGTGGGTTCGGGGCCGGCGGAGAACGCATAACCGACCTGACAGCCCTGCCCGACCGGATTGCTGCCTTCCGCAAAACGGGCGGCGCCGCTATCTGGGATTTTCCGGTTTGCGATCAGGTTGCCTCCCCGGTGATCCGCCGCGCGCATCCTCCGAAATCAGCAACCTGAACCGAGCGACCGGGGCTGGCGCTACGCAGACCTCGCCATGCCCCGGGCTAATTGATTTTGGTCAAAGGTCCATGATCTGAACAGTTTAGGGTTTTCCGAGCATCTCAGCCTCGGGAGAAAGCCTATGTTTATCCACAAGAGTTCCGCTTTCCGTCACGCCGCCCTCGCCTGCCTGTTTCTCGGCATGTCGCAGGCCGCGAGCGCCTTTACCGTCTGTCAGGTTACCGACACTGGCGGGATCGACGACAACAGTTTCAACCAGACCGCATGGAAAGGCGTGCTGGATGCCAAAGAACAGTTCGGCATCGAAGGCCGGTTTCTGGAATCGCAGGCCGAGACCG
This sequence comes from Litoreibacter sp., assembly GCA_013042765.1. Taxonomy (GTDB): domain Bacteria; phylum Pseudomonadota; class Alphaproteobacteria; order Rhodobacterales; family Rhodobacteraceae; genus Litoreibacter. The sequence goes on along the minus strand of JABDPP010000291.1, from coordinate 6,835 downwards.
ACTATGAGGCGAACCTGAATTCCCTGATCGAGGGGGATTGCGACCTCATCGTCACAGTGGGATTTCTTCTGGGCGACGCGACCCAGAAAGCCGCGCTCGACAATCCCGATCAGCGTTTCTCGATCGTTGACTTCGCCTACGATCCCGTGGTGCCCAATATCCTGGGTCAGGTCTACGCCACCGACGAAGCCGCGTTTCTCGCAGGCTATCTCGCCGCGGGGATGAGCCAGACCAAGATCCTCGGCGTTTTCGGCGGTATCAACATCCCGCCGGTGACGATCTTCATGGACGGCTTCGTGCGCGGCGCTGACTATTACAACGAGCAGAAGGGCGACAGCGTTTCTGTGCTGGGTTGGAGCATCGAGACTCGCGAGGGCCTCTTCACCAACAATTTCGACTCGCTCGATGACGGGCGTGCCTTTGCCCAGAACCTTTACGACGAAGGCGCCGATATCGTGCTGCCAGTGGCAGGCCCCGTCGGGCTCGGCTCCGCCGCGCTGGCCGATGAGCTGGGCATCGAAAAGCTGAAGATCATCGGCGTCGATGCCGACCTATACCTCACCGACCCGGAAAAGCGGCATGTCTACCTGACCTCGATCATGAAGCGGATGGATGCAACGGTACTTAAGACCATCGAAATGGCAAGAAACGACACGTTCGAAGGCGGCGTTCTGGTCGGTGCGCTGGCCAATGGCGGCGTTGATCTGGCCCCATTTCACGACATGGAGGCGCTGGTGCCCGAGAGCCTGAAATCGGAACTCGCAGAGATCCGAGCGGGCATTATCGAAGGCCGCATCAAGGTCGCGCCCTGAGCCCCGCGAAGGGAGCACGCCATGCAGGTCGAACTCCGCGGCATCACCAAGCGATTTGGAGAAATCGTCGCCAATGACAGCATCGACCTGACCATCCGGGAGGGCGAAGTGCTGGGCCTTCTGGGCGAAAATGGCGCCGGCAAGTCGACCCTGATGAATGTGCTCTGCGGGCTCTACAGTCCCGACGCGGGCGAAATCCTGATCAACGGCGAACCGACCGTCTTCCGGGGCCCGGCCGATGCAATCCAAGCCGGGATCGGCATGGTGCATCAGCACTTCATGCTGGTGCCCGTTTTCAGCGTAACCGAAAACGTCGTGCTCGGGGTGGAGCCCACCGGGCTCCTAGACCATCTCGATCTCGAAAAGGGGCGCAGGGAGGTCCGCGAGATCAATGAGGCCTACGGGCTGCACGTCGATCCCGACGGCCTGATCGAGACGCTGCCAGTGGGCGTTCAGCAAAGGGTCGAGATCATCAAGGTCCTGTTTCGCTCCGCCGATGTGCTGATCCTCGACGAGCCAACGGCAGTACTGACACCGCAGGAGGTGGAGGAGTTTTTCCAGATCATCGATTACCTTCGTGACGCCGGAAAAGCCCTGGTCTTCATCACCCACAAGTTGAACGAGATCCTTGAGATCTCCGACCGGATCAGCGTTCTGCGCCGGGGCAAGATCGTCGGCGAAGGCGATCCGGCGGAACTCACACGCCCGAAACTGGCCGAAATGATGGTCGGCCGGCCGGTTACGTTCGATGTCGCCAAGGCGCCGGTCGATCCCGGTCCGGTGCTGCTCGACGTGCAGGACCTCACGGTGCTTCGCGATAATGACGAGATCGCCGTCGATCAAGTTAGCCTGAATGTGCGCAGCGGCGAGATCGTCGGCATTGCCGGCGTCCAGGGCAACGGCCAGTCCGCGCTGATCGAGACGCTGACCGGCCTGCGTCGCGCCGCTCATGGGACGGTGCGCTTCGACGGGCACGACATCACCCGCGTCTCGGTCCGCAAACGCCACACGATGGGCATCGCCCATATCCCCGAAGACCGTCAGCGCGCCGGCCTGATTGGGAAATTCTCGGTGGCCGAGAACATGGTGCTGAACAATTACTACAGTTCGCGGTTCTCGAGCGGCCCGCAGGTCAACTGGTCCACCGTGCACAAAAGCACCGCCCGCGCGGTGCAGGATTTCGACGTCCGCACGCCCTCGGTGTTCGAACCCGTTGCGCACTTGTCCGGCGGCAATCAGCAAAAGCTCGTCGTGGCGCGCGAATTGTCCCGTGAAGCCCGCCTGATTATCGCGGGGCAGCCCACGCGCGGGCTCGATGTGGGCTCCATCGAATACATCCACGAACGCCTGATCGAGAGCCGAGAGCAGGGCTGCGGCGTCCTGCTGATTTCCTCGGAACTTGACGAGATCATGGCGCTGGCCGACCGGATCCTCGTCATGTTCAAGGGCCATGTGGTGGCCGAATACGACACCGCGGAGGGACCGGTGAACAAGTCCAGCATCGGGCTGGCCATGGCGGGGGCGGCCCTGTGAACGAGACGCAGCAAACCATGTCCCTTAACCATCTTCTGAAGGCGCAGCGCGGTGGGCGCAGCCGCTTCGAGGATCTGGTCGTTGTTCCGATATTCGCGGTGATCGTAGCCCTCATTCTGGGCGCGCTGATCATGCTTGCCACAAATGTGGAACCCGCGCGGATCGCCCAATCCTACGTCGCCCTGCTGGAGGGTTCCGTGGGCTCGCTGAACGCGGTGTCCGAGACCCTGACCGCCGCCGCCCCGCTGGTTCTCGCCGGGCTCGGCCTTGCGCTGGGGTTTCGTGCCGGTCTCTTCAATATCGGGGCCGAGGGCCAGATATTGATGGGCGGCATGGCAGCCGTGGTCGTGGGTTTCAGTTTCTCGAGCCTGTCCCCAATGGCCCTGCTGCCACTATCGCTTCTGGCAGGCGCACTGGCCGGGGCCTTGTACGCGTCGATCGCGGGTGCGCTCAGGGCGGCCACCGGGGCCCATGAGGTGATCACCACGATCATGCTGAATCTGATCTCCTACCGGCTGCTTGACTACATGCTGCGCCTTCCCTCAGTCCAGAAGGAGGGGCGCGCCGACCCGATCTCCAAATCGGTCCCCGAGGCCGCCGAACTGCCCCGCCTACTGTCAGCGATCGATCCGAACCTGCGGGTCCATGCCGGGGTCTTTCTGGTACTGCTCGCGGTGGTCGTCGTTTACTGGATCCTGTTCCGCTCGAAAATCGGTTTCGAGTTCCGCGCCAGTGGCGAGAATGCCGAGGCCGCGCGTTTTGCAGGCATCCGCTCCGGCATCGTCATCGTCGCCGCCATGGCCACCGCGGGCGCTCTGGCCGGCCTGGCCGGCGCCAATCAGGTTCTGGGCGTACTGGGCCGCGCAACACCGGGTTTCTCTGCGGGGATCGGCTTTGACGCGATCGCGGTGGCGCTTCTGGGACGCTCCCATCCGGTAGGGGTCCTCCTTGCCGGGCTACTCTTCGGGGCACTGGAGGCTGGCGGACGCCAGATGCAGGTCGATGCTGGCGTCAGCATTGATCTGATCGGGATCATTCAGGCCCTGATCATCGTCTTCATCGCGGCCCCTCTGCTGGTCCGCGCGATATTCCCTTGGGGGTTTCGCAAAACAACGGGACGGGAGGGGTAGCACGCCATGAGCATGACAACCGAGGAACCTACCTCCGAAACGGCAGCACCGCGGATAGACACAGGCCGCAACCGTCAGGCCCGCACCAATGGCGTGATCCTGCTTGCACTGGCAGCACTCGCGGCACTGGTTTTCGCGCCGGACAGTTCGGGCATCGCCACATTCCGGCTGTCACGCCCCACCGACGCCATTCCCCTGTCGGATCTCGCCGTGCCGGCGGAGCTCTCCATCCAGATCGCGGCTGCGCTGCTGGCCTTCCTCGGCGTTCGTCAGTTTCTCAGGGGCGGCGCACGCTGGACTTCCGTCTCGCTGGGCCTCGGCCTGCTCATCGCGGTTGCGGCCTTCCTTGTCTGGGCCACGGCGGGCAAGGCATTCTCCCTGACGGGCATGCTCCAGGCCACGCTGGTGCGCGCTATGCCGATCGCGCTTGGCGGGCTGGCCGGCGTGCTCTGCGAACGGGTGGCAGTGATCAATATCGCCATTGAAGGGATGCTACTGGCGGGTGCCTTCACCGGCGCGCTTGTCGGATCGCTTCTGGGTGGCATCGGCGGGCTGGCGGCCGCTGTCGGGATCGGCGGGCTCTTCGGCTTCATCCTCGCAGCGCTGGTCGTCACATACCGGATGGACCAGATCATCGCGGGCGTGGTGATCAATCTCTTCGTGCTGGGACTAACCTCCTATGTCAGTTCGCAGATCTTCCAGGAACACCGCTTCCTCAACAATGCGCCGGTGTTTCGCGCCATCAAGATCCCCATCCTCGGCGATATCCCTGTGATCGGGCCGGTGTTCTTCCAGCAAAACATATTTGTCTACGGGGCGATCGTCATGGTGGTCGTGGCGACATACTACCTGTTTCACACCCGCATGGGCCTCAGAGCCCGCGCCGTGGGCGAACACCCGCGCGCGGCCGATACGCTGGGCGTCAATGTCTACCGGACCCGTTACATCAACGTCACGCTGGGCGGCATGGTGGCAGGCTTCGGCGGCGCATGGTTCACGCTGGGCTCGGTCGGGCGGTTCGACGAAGGAATGACTGGCGGACGCGGCTTCATCGGGCTGGCGGCCATGATTTTCGGGCGCTGGCACCCGGTGGGCGCCTTCTGTGCCGCGCTGGTCTTCGGCTTTGCGGACTCGCTGCAGCAGAAGCTGGCGCTGCTTGGTGTTCCGATCCCGTCCGAATTCCTCGCGATGGCACCCTACGTGGCAACCATCATCGTCGTGGCGGGCCTTGTCGGTCGCGCCCGACCGCCAGCAGCCGATGGCAAACCCTATGTCAAGGAATAGGCCTCCTCCGCTTGAACTCGGACCGGCCGTGGCCGTACCCCCGACTCTGGGTGCCCTTCTGAAACCGCCCCCCGCACCAGACCAGAACACCATCGAGGTGATCGAAACCAGCAAATCCTGGGTTTTTTTGACCGCAACCCATGTCTACAAGGTGAAAAAACCCGTCCGTGACGACCTGCAGGACCTGACCAGCCTGCGCGCCCGGCAGGACAACACTCTGACCGAGATCGACCTCAACCGGCGCCTCGCGCCCAGGATCTATCTCGGTGCGCAGCGGATCTTTGAGAGCCCCACCGGCGAGGTCACCCTGCGCGGACCGGGACGGACCCACGACTGGATGGTCAAGATGAAGCGCCTGCCCGAACACCGGATGCTGAGCTTCATGATCCGGACCTGTTACGGCGACGAGACCGTACTTGGGGTCTTGGTTGACGAGCTGGCCTGCAAGCTGGTGGAGTTCTACAAGGCAGCCCCCCGCTCCAACCTGACCGGCAGAGAACTCATGACCCTGTTGCAGGACCAGCAGAGACTGTGCCGCAAAACCCTGCTCGATCCGCAATTCGGTCAGCACAGGTCACGTTTCAAAGCAGTCCTCGACCGGTTCGACCGCGGGCTTCCGGCGCATCTGAAACTGCTCTCGGAACGTGCCGCGCAGGGGCGGATCCGCGAGTGCCACGGCGATCTGCGCCCCGAACATGTCTGCCTGCAAAGCCCGCCGGTCATCTTCGATTGTCTCGAATTCAACCGCAACCTGCGCCTGCTGGACCCGTTCAGCGAGATCGTATTTCTCGGGATGGAATGTGATCTACTCGGTGCGCCATGGATCAAGCCGCTTCTGATCAATGCACTGAAACTGAAGCTGCGGGACCATCCGTCCCGCCGGCTGCTGCTGCAATACGAGGTCATCCATGCCCTGTTGCGCGCCCGCTTGTGCCTCGCTCATCTCCTGCACCCACACCCCAGGTCGCCGGAAAAATGGGAACCCCTGGGGCTGAAATACTTCGCCGTTGCCGAACGCCTTTGTGGTCTTGGGCGCCCGGCTTGACCTCCCTCAAGGCCGCCGGTCGCAGGCCAGCTAAATTACCTGCGACCTCGTCAGATATGAACAACAGAAATGGAGCACTGGCGCCATGATGCCCGATCAGCCCAACCGCGATCCCTTTTGGCTGCAGGATCCTGAACTGCCTCAGCCCACCGATCCAACACCCAAGCCAAGCGTGCCGGAAACTCCGCAGCCCTTTGATCCGGATCCCGGGCCTGTCACCCCGGAAGAGCCGCAACCCGGCCCCTACCCCGAGTTTCCCGATCCAGAACTTCCCGCCGAGGACGTCCTGCCCTGACGCGGGGCAACAGGATCTCAAAGGTCTTCGAAATGAAGGGTATAGTCCGGCAAGACCTGGAATACCGTCCCCTGCGGCACCGGTTGCCAGGCATCCTCCTTAGTGATCGGCTCCGAGGCGATCTCGATCGCCTTGTAGGAGGTCTTGGGATTGTGATGCACATGCGGCTTTTCACAGATCGGGCAGGTGAAGACATGATCGCGATGCAGGGTAAACAAGGTGCGATTGTAACATGACCCAACCATGTGCTCGCCATCCGTCAGGATGATGTTGAGCCCGACGCGCGCGTCCGGCTCGATCTCGTGCGCCCAGCCGATGACCTGCCGCAGACCGCTGCGCACGGTCTCCAGAAGGCCACGCTCCGGATGTTGCAGAAACAGGCTCATCAGGTAGCGGAACACATGCTCGCTGTCGGTACTGCCGCGGATCTCGACACGGTGCAGCGGGTCGAGATGATCGAGCATCTTTTCCCGGACCAAGTCGAAATTCGGAACCGTGCCGTTATGGGCGAAGATCCATTTCCCGTGATCGAACGGGTGGGTGTTCTCGAACGCTGTGCCGCCCACGGTCGCGCGACGCACATGGGCCACAACCGTACGGGCATAGATCCGGGCCGCTTTCTTGCTGAAATGCTCGCCATGAAAAGCCGCCCATGTCTGCTTTTCGATCATCGGCACCCCATTGGGGTAATCCGCCACGCCCCACCCATGCCCATGCGCGTAGCCTTCCATGTCCC
>JABDPP010000287.1 GCA_013042765.1 Litoreibacter sp. | reverse complement strand
GAAGGAAACCGTCGCGACGCTCGCGCCTGCGACATCAGAATACAGACAAGGAGGACACGCATGAGCGACCAAACATCCAACGGTGGAATGGAAGCCCCGGCGCATAAAGCGCCTCGGACCGAATTCTACGTGTATTTTGCGATCATCTTTGCTGCAGCGCTGCCCCTGGCTTTTCTGGCCTGGGTCTTGTCGGTGCTCAAGAACGGCAATTTGTCCAACAAGGGACCGATTGCCCGCGCTTGGAGCCAGGCCCGGATCATCACACCGATGATTTTCTCGGCCTGAGAAAAGCGCATGCCATGGCGGTCTGAACACCCGCTCTAAACAGATCTGTTGGGGAGACAACAGGATCAGAAAGCCCAGCCCTGGAAACGGGGCCGGGCCGGAATTCCCGGCGTAAAACCCGGGATACCTGATCTGTCACTCCCCCCCGGGGTGGCGGATTGTGATGAGGGATGAGCCCTCAACATAACCCGGCCGCGGGGGGCGCGGCGTCAGTCTAATTTCGGAGGAAACCATGGCTGATAACCTGTCCTTTACAGGACTAACCGACGAACAGGCACAGGAACTGCACGCGGTTTATATGAGCGGGCTTTGGCTATTCGTAGCCGTCGCCATCCTTGCTCATATCGCCACGTACATTGTGTTCCCGTGGTTCTAGGAGAGGAGTGAACAATGGCTAAATTCTACAAGATCTGGCTCGTTTTCGATCCTCGCCGCGTGTTTGTCGCACAAGGTGTATTTCTGTTTTTGCTGGCCGCGATGATCCATCTCGTCCTGCTCAGCTCGGGCCTGAACTGGTTCGAGACCGCCGCATCAGCTGGCGGAATGTAAGAACGAACAGAAATCATAAGAACGTTGCGGGCGGATACCCCCGAAGATCCGCCCGCAACAAACCAACTAATTTGTAGCGGGACGGCTAAGACCCGAAAGACGATCAAGGCCGCCAAGTAAGGAGACGATTGCAATGGCATTGCTGAGTTTCGAGAGAAAGTATCGCGTCCGAGGCGGGACGTTGATAGGCGGGGATCTGTTCGATTTCTGGGTGGGGCCATTCTATGTTGGCTTCTTCGGTGTCACCACCGCCTTTTTCGCTGCCTTGGGCACTATCCTGATTTTCTGGGGTGCATCCCAGCAGGGAACATTCAATCCCTGGTTGATCAATATCGCGCCGCCTGACCTGAAATACGGTCTTGGCATGGCGCCGCTGATGGAAGGGGGCTTGTGGCAGATCATTACGTTCTGCGCGGTTGGCGCCTTTGTCAGCTGGGCGCTTCGCGAGGTTGAGATCTGCCGCAAACTTGGCATGGGCTACCACGTCCCCGTTGCTTTCAGCTTTGCGATTTTCGCCTATGTGACGCTGGTCGTGTTCCGCCCGCTTTTGCTGGGCGCCTGGGGGCATGGTTTCCCGTACGGGATTTTCAGCCACCTCGATTGGGTGAGCAACACGGGCTACGCCTATCTGCACTTCCACTACAACCCGGCGCATATGCTGGCGGTGACCTTCTTCTTCACCACCACGATGTTCCTCGCGCTGCACGGTGCCTTGATCCTGTCAGCGGCGAACCCGCCCAAGGGCGAGGAGATGAAGACGCCCGATCACGAGGACACGTTCTTCCGCGACTTTATCGGCTACTCGGTCGGTACGCTGGGCATCCACCGCGTTGGCCTGTTGCTGGCGCTGAACGCCGGGTTCTGGTCGGCGGTGTGCATCATCATCTCCGGTCCGGTTTGGACAAAGGGCTGGCCTGAGTGGTGGAACTGGTGGCTCGAGCTGCCGATCTGGCCTTCTCAAGTGGGGTTATAAGCTATGCCTGAGTATCAAAACATCTTCACGCAAGTGCAGGTCCAGGGCACCCCGGAATGGGGCATGGACAATGAAAACAACATGATGGCCGACCGGGCCGGTGCACCGCGCTATTCCACGCTGGTGGGTTGGATCGGAAACGCTCAGCTGGGTCCGATCTACCTTGGAACCTTTGGCCTTGTATCCCTGATCACGGGTCTTGCCTGGTTCCTGATCGTCGGTCTTTCAATGCTATCCCAGGTCGATTTTAGCCTGCCGGAAATGCTACGGCAGCTGTTCTGGCTGGCCTTGGAGCCGCCAAGTCCTGAATACGGCCTGACGATTCCTCCGCTGTTTGATGGCGGGCTCTATATCCTTGCCAGTTTCTTCCTGCTGATTTCGGTTTGCAGCTGGTGGGTCAGAACCTACACGCTGGCCGAGCAACACAAGATGGGCAAACATGTCGCCTGGGCCTTTGCTGGCGCAATCTGGCTGTTTCTGGTGTTGGGCCTGTTC
>JABDPP010000285.1 GCA_013042765.1 Litoreibacter sp. | reverse complement strand
ATCCAGTAGCGCCGTGCAGCTTCGAGCAGATTGTAGCTTCCGGTAACATTTGTTTCGATGAAATCACCGGGCGCGTCGATCGAACGATCGACATGGCTTTCGGCCGCAAGATGCATCACCGCATCGGGCGCGTGCTCCTCGAAAACCGCATCCAGGCTCTCGCGGTCGCGAAGATCCGTGCGGGTGAAGCGGTAGGATGCGTGATCGGTGACACTAGCCAGATTCTCCAGACACGCCGCATAGGTCAGAGCATCGAGGTTCACGACCTGATAACCGCGGCCTATGGCCTGCCGCACCACGGCCGATCCGATGAAGCCAGCGCCCCCTGTGACAAGCAGCTTCATGCATCGCCCTCCCATATGAAAGGCGATCGGAACTGGTCGAACGCAATGGCGGTTTTGTCCTGTTCACTCAGGGTCGGCGTATCGCGGAGCGGCCAGTCGATCCCGACGCTGTCCCAGGCGACGCTGCCACTGGCTTCCGCGTTATAGTAATCCGAGCACTTGTAAACCACCTCCGTCATGGGCTCGAGCGTAACGAAGCCATGCAGGAAACCTTCGGGAATCAGAAGCTGCTTGCCGTTCTCGAAGCTCAACTCGACACCAGTCCATTGGCCATAGGTGGGCGAGCCACGCCGGATATCGACCGCCACGTCGTAAAGCGATCCCCGGCCACAGCGCACCAGCTTGGCCTGATCATGCGGCGGTGACTGGAAATGCAGACCTCGCAAGGTCCCCGTCACTTCGGAAAGAGAATGATTGTCCTGAACGAAATCGATATCGATCCCGTGTTCTTCCATGCGTGCCCGATTCCAGCTTTCGCAGAAAAACCCGCGCGCATCGCCAAAACGGGTCGGGGTAATGGTAAGAACTCCCGACAAGCTGTTTGGTAATATTTCCATCAAAGATCCTGAATTTTCTAAGCAAAGAGGTAGCAGTAAAAAAATGGAGGGTCACGGATTTCTTGGGTTTCACGGCACGTCGCCGGTGGTGCTCCCACGATGAAAATCAGGACACTGAATGCAGTATCATTGAATTGGGCCGGCAAACCCCGTATCTCCCTGACAGATTTTGAAAAAGGGTCTGAAGTGGCGAACCATATTTACAAATGTGACCTGCCCGACGGGTTGGATCTGGGGCCGGTCGTGGCCATCGATTGCGAGACAATGGGGTTGAACCCGCATCGCGACAGGCTTTGCGTCGTGCAGCTGTCCGGCGGCGATGGCGAGGCTCATCTGGTCCAGATCGAGCAGGGGCAGACCGAGGCCCCTAATCTCTGCAAAATGCTGGCCGATCCGAATGTCCTGAAGCTGTTCCATTTCGGGCGCTTCGACATTGCCGCGATGCTCAACGCTTTCGGAACAGAGACCGCGCCGGTCTACTGTACGAAGATCGCCTCCAAACTAATCCGCACCTATACGGATCGGCATGGTCTCAAGAACCTGCTTCAGGAACTTCTGGGGATAGATATCTCCAAGCAGCAGCAATCGAGCGACTGGGGCTCAGAAGAACTTAGCAAAGCGCAAATCGAATATGCAGCGTCCGATGTCCTCTATCTGCATCGCCTACGCGAGGAGCTTAACAAACGGCTCGAACGCGAAGGGCGGATGGACATGGCGCAGGCCTGTTTTGACTTTCTTCCGATGCGCGCTCGGCTGGATCTCGCCGGTTGGCCTGAAATCGATATCTTTTCGCACTAGATGCAAGGGATGCTGAAAAACATGTCCGCCACCACATTTGTCGATATCGGACGTCGCGTCCTGACCCGGGAATCCTTTGCCGTCTCGGAACTTGCCGCCGCGCTGGACGAGAACTTCGCGCGCGCCGTTGAACTGATGCTCAACGCCAAGGGGCGGGTGATCGTCAGCGGCATGGGCAAGTCGGGACATATCGCACGCAAGATCGCGGCAACGCTGGCATCCACCGGAACACCTGCGCATTTCGTGCATCCCGCCGAGGCGAGCCATGGTGACCTGGGCATGATGGCGCAAGGTGACGTAACGCTGGTCCTTTCCAATTCCGGGGAGACCCCGGAGCTTGCGGATGTGATTGCCTACACTCGGCGGTTCTCCATCCCGATGATCGGGATCGCGGGGCGCGCCGGAAGCACGCTTCTGAAACAAGCCGATGTGGCGCTGCTTTTGCCCGAGGCGGAGGAAGCCTGCGATACTGGCATCGTGCCGACAACATCGACGACCATGACGCTGGCGCTGGGCGATGCACTGGCCATTGCACTGATGGAGCACCGCGAGTTTACGCCGGAGAACTTCCGGGATTTCCACCCGGGTGGCAAACTTGGGGCGCGCCTGTCTAAGGTTCAGGATCTGATGCATACCGGTGCGGAGATCCCGCTGGTTCCCTCCGATACGGCCATGTCAGACGCCTTGCTTGCGATCAGTCAGAAAGGGTTTGGCGTTGTCGGAGTCACCGATCCCGAAGGCGCTCTTTGCGGTATCATCACCGATGGCGACCTGCGGCGGAACATGGAGAACCTGCTGGAGAAGACAGCCGCGCAGGTCATGACGCCTGATCCCAGTACCATCGCGCCCGACGCGCTGGCAGAGCTTGCCGTCTCCCAGATGAACGAGCGCAAGATCACATGCCTGTTCGTCACCGAAGGCGGGCAACGTGGCGCCCCGCTGGGGATCCTGCACATTCACGATTGCCTGCGCGCCGGCATTGCCTGATCGATGCCCCGGCCCGACAATCTCTATTCCCGGTTTGTGCAAATCGCGAAAGTCGCGTTTCCCATTCTTGCTCTGGTGTTCCTGTCGACCCTGTTTCTGTTTTCCCGCAACGTTGATCTCGACGCGGCGATCCCGTTTGCCGATATCGACATAGAATCGATCACCCGCGAACAGCGGCTTATCTCGCCCGAATTCTCCGGGGTGACAACTGACGGCTCCGCGGTCGTTCTCCATGCCGACAGTGCTGCGCCTGATCCGGAGAACTCACGCAACTTCTCGGCCCTCGTGGTGCTTGCAAATATCGCCACGCAAAGCGGCACCACCTACGATATCCATGCTGAACGTGCATATTTCGATGGCCGCTCCGAGCGCCTCGATCTCGATGGAAATGTCCGGCTTCAAACCAGCACGGGCTACCGGCTCGAAACTCAATCTCTCGTGACCAGCGTCGCGCAGACGATGATCAACGCGCCGGGACCGGTGAGCGGCACTGGCCCAGGTGGCAAGCTTGAGGCCGGCGCGATGGATCTGAAAGCCGACGGAGACACACATGTTCTTGTTTTCAAGAACCGCGTGAAGCTGATATACCAACCCCGAGGTTAGGGAGTGACATGACTTTTCTCAGGTATTTGTTTTTTGGGACCGCCGCGGTGCTCGGCCTCACTGCAGCAGCCCTCGCCCAAAGCGCCACGGTGTCCGGCGCCGACAATGCCGTTGACACATCTCTCCCCGTGGAAGTCACCGCCGACGAACTCAGTGTTGATCAGGAAACCGGCCAGGCCGTGTTTACGGGAAACGTTGTCGCGGGACAGGGTGAGATGCGCCTCAGCGCCAACGAGATTAAGGTCGAATACGAGACGGATAACGGTACAACAACGGGCGAGATCGAGCGGCTTCTGGCAAGTGGTGATGTCTTGCTGGTCAATGGCCCCGAAGCCGCCGAGGCACAGGAAGCCGTCTACTCGATTGGCTCGGGCGAGGTTGTCATGACCGGCGATGTTGTTTTGACGCAAGGCAACAGCGCGCTGTCAGGTGACAAACTGATCGTGGATCTGAGTACCGGAAAAAGCCGAATCGTGGGTCGCGTGCGGTCGATCCTGAAAGCGGAGGACAACCAGTGAGCGGAGAGCCGGATCTCACCGTCACTGAGGGCGGATCCGGCCTGAAGGTCCTCGGCTTGCGCAAGAGCTATCGCAAACGCCCCGTCATCACCGATGTAAGCCTCGAACTGGCCCGCGGCGAGGTGGTCGCGCTTCTGGGCCCAAACGGATCGGGCAAGACCACTTGTTTCTATTCGGTTGCTGGGCTGATCGCTCCCGAAGCCGGAACAGTTACGATCGACGGCCGCGACGTGACCCTGCTGCCGATGTATCGGCGCGCGAAGCTGGGCATCGGATATTTGCCGCAGGAAATGTCGATCTTCCGGGGCCTGAGCGTCGAAGACAATATCCTCGCGGTGCTCGAAATTTCGACCTCAGACCGCAGCAAACGTCGCGAGCGCCTCGAAGAGCTTCTGAGCGAATTCTCGATCGCGCATTTGCGCCGGACGCCCGCGCTGGCGTTATCGGGTGGTGAGCGCCGCCGTACGGAGATCGCGCGCTGTCTTGCCGCCGACCCGAAATACCTCCTGCTGGACGAACCTTTCGCGGGGGTCGATCCGATCGCGGTGGGCGAAATCCGGCATCTTGTCGCCGACCTCAAGAAGCGGGGAATCGGCGTTCTGATCACCGATCACAACGTCCGGGAAACGCTCGAAATCGTCGACCGATCCTACATTTTGCATGACGGGCGGGTTCTGATGAGCGGCACGACCGAAGAGGTGATCCGAGACGAAAATGTGCGCCGGGTCTATCTGGGTCAGAATTTCCGCATCAACTGAAGCGGTTCGCAAAACCGAACCCATGTTTTCGGTGCGCATCCCAACGACTCAGTTGACAGAACAGCCTCATTCAGCGCCAAATATATTCAATGCCTGCCTACGTACCAAAAGATAGGGCAATACCTTTTGAGGGTATGCCCGATAGAATTTCCGGTCTCATAACCGGCAGCAGGTTTTCAAGATCATTTCAGATGGCACCGGGTTTCCCGGCGGTCATTCACATCAGTTAAACCGGAGGGATCATGCGCTATCAAATCAGCGGCAAACAAATCGATATCGGGGATGCCCTTCAGACGCATGTGAAAGATGACCTGGGAGAGATCATCGGGAAATATGCCGAACGGCCCACGGATGCGACTATCGTGTTTTCGAAGAATGCCCATGAGTTTGTCTGCGAAGCCACGGTTCACCTCAGCACTGGCCTGACAACACAGGCGAAAGCGCACGCAAACGGCATCTATGCCGCGTTCGATCTTTGCGCCGAGAAGATGGAAAAACAGTTGCGCCGCTACAAGCGTCGTCTGAAGGACCACCATCAGGATCGCGCACAACCGGTTGAACTCATGGACGCGTCAGCATATATCCTTGCCGCAACTGATCAGACGGATGAGAGCGAGCCCGAAAGCCTGCAGCCGATCATCATCGCGGAAATGGAAACCAAGATACCCTCCCTTTCCGTTGGTGAAGCTGTTATGCAGATGGAAATCGCGGAATCACCCGTTCTGATTTTTCGAAATGACGCAAACAAGGGCATCAACGTAGTCTACCGCCGGGACGATGGAAACATTGGCTGGATAGACCCATCGGGAACAAATTGAGGGCGTTTGAGGCGCCTGATTTCAAAAAAATATGCAGATATCTAAGATTATAGAGCCCGAAGCAATTCGGAGCGTTTCAAGTATTTCGAGCAAGAAACGCCTTTTCCAGGAAATAGGCGACCTTGCGGCGTCTGCTTATGGCTTGTGCCCGGTTGAGTCCTTCAACGCGCTTCAGGAGCGTGAGGCCTTGGGTCCCACTGGCGTCGGGCGCGGCGTGGCGCTGCCTCATGCACGGCTGGACGGTCTTGATGATGTGCGTGCTGTTTTCCTTCGAGTCGAGAAACCGATGGATTTCGAGTCTGCCGATCGCCAACCGGTTGATCTGTTTTTCGCGCTCTTTGCGCCCGCGGATTCAGGCGTCGAACATCTCAGAGCGCTTGCATCAGCCTCCCGTACAATGCGGAACAAGGATATTTGCGCAAAACTCCGGGCCAACGCGGATATGTCTGCGCTCTACGCAATTCTCGCCGATAGCCAGGCGCCGAAGGCGGCTTAAGACCCTCCCCACGCGGAAAACCCGAAATTGATGTAATCCCTGCGGTAAGCGGCCTTACAAAGCTTTTCCAGACGCTCATCGTATATGTCAGCCAACTCAAAAGGATGCCCCGGATTTCCCTTCTCGAATTCGGGGGCCGGTGCCTGCCAGCGTGTTGCAAGATGCGGAAGCACCTCTGGTAGCTCGTCTTCGCGGTAGATGAAATCCGGTGCGATGACAGCTCCAAGCCCATCGAGTATTGCCGTTTGCGTAGCCCATGCCGCGTCTACCCGCACGCTGGTATTGCCGCTCAGATTCTCCTTTAGGAACTCCAGAAAGTTGCGAAAGGCCGCTTTGTGATCATCACGGGAATAGTCCGACAGTTCGCCCTCTTGGGGAACTTGGACGTCGTAGCGATTGCGTAGAACACGGCGCGCGACTGTGAACCGCTCGTCCGGCGTGAAAACATGGTCGCAAAAGGCGTTATAGGCACGCGTCATCGGGTGCGAGAGAACCGTGAAGCTGCGATGACCCGGATGATCGCGCCGCCATTTCCGCAAGTCCGATTGCGAGAGGCCCGTGTCCAGCCCACCAAGTTTCCGCATCCAACCGGTTACTTCACTCACCGGACCCGCCTGAACCGGGATGTAGATCAGCGGGACCTCCCGGGACAGCACAAAGCCCGGCACACCGGGGGACCGCTTCGGCTCGAAATCTCGGGCACCCTGAAGATCGAAGATATCCTGCGATGCCAACTCCCGAACCATCTGGTCAAAATTTCGCACCTTGCTGCGCAGATCAGCCGAGTTCTGCTTTTTTAGGGTCTTGGCCGGGGCCTTGATCTGCTCTTCGGAGCCAAGGAAATGGGCGAGACCGTTGAGAATATTGACATCGCCCAGATCGTCGTAATCGATGGAGAAACTCGTCTGGCCCAGCGCCTGAAGATGCTTGCGAACTCGCTTGTGGAAGTCCTTCCGCGCAGACAGGAACCTTGTAAACTCATCAAGGTCGAAATCGATCCGGGCCGTGCGACGCTTACTGGTGTCTGCAAGTTTCCATTGACCGGTCTGAACAGCGATTTTCCAAGACACGTAGC
>JABDPP010000284.1 GCA_013042765.1 Litoreibacter sp. | reverse complement strand
GCAGGAAGCCGGCTGCGACGACGGCGAGATCGTCGTCAAGTTCGCGCACGTGACGAACACCGACCGTCACCCCAAGGGTATCGCGGCAGAACTGCTGCGTACCCGCGTAAACGAAGAGATGGACGGCAAGATGTGCGTGGAGGTCTATCCGAACTCCACCCTCTACAACGATGACCAGGTCCTCGAGGCGATGCTGAACGGCGACGTGCAGCTGGCCGCGCCCTCGCTGTCGAAGTTCGAAGCCTTCACCAAGAAATACCGCATCTTTGATCTGCCGTTCATGTTCAAGGACATCAACGCCGTCGACGCATTCCAGAGCTCCGAAACCGGTCAGTCCATGCTTGATTCGATGCAGAAGCGCGGCCTTCAGGGTCTGGCCTTCTGGCACAATGGCATGAAGCAGATGTCGGCAAGCAAGCCGCTCATCCTGCCCACCGACGCAGCAGGCCTGAAATTCCGCGTGCAGCCGTCTGAAGTTCTGGTTGCCCAGATGGAAGCCATTGGCGGTTCGCCCCAGAAGATGGCCTTCTCCGAGGTTTACGGCGCACTGCAGCAGGGAGTTGTGGATGGTCAGGAGAACACCTGGTCCAACATCTACGGGCGTAAGTTCTTCGAAGTTCAGGACGGTGTGACCGAAACCAACCACGGCATCATCGACTACCTCGTTGTTGCAAGCGTTGACTGGCTGGATGGCCTGGACGCCGATATGCGCGACCAGTTCATGACGATCCTCAAGGAAGTCACCGAGGCACGGAACTCCGAGTCCACCAAGGTGAACGAATCCGCCAAGGCCTCGATCCTTGAAGCCGGTGGCACGATCCGTCAGCTCGACGGAGAACAGCGTCAGGCTTGGGTAGACGCCATGAAGCCGGTCTGGGCCAAGTTTGAAGGTGACGTAGGCGCCACCAACATCGAGGCAGCCCAGAAGTTCAACGCAATGGTCAACTAAGACCGTTGAAAAAAATTGGACGTGACGGGTGGGCCCGTCACGTCCTACAGTAACAGGATACTGTCAAAAGATACCGTGCGGGGGAGGCGCCATGTCTGACTCAGGATCATTCATAGATGCCATAGAAGAGACGATTATTGCCGCCCTTCTGGGTCTTATGACCGTGCTGACATTCGCCAATGTCATTGCACGCTACGCTTTCAATTCAAACATTCTCTGGGCTCTGGAACTGACCGTTTTCATGTTCGCATGGCTCGTTCTGCTCGGCGCGTCCTATGCGGTCAAGAAAGGCGCGCATCTCGGCGTGGATGCCCTGATCAATGTTGTCAATCCCGGCGTGCGCCGGGTCTTTGGCCTGCTCGCGGCAGCCGCATGCGTCTTCTTTGCCGCGCTGCTGTTCAAGGGCGCATGGGACTACTGGGCAAACTTCGCAAACCTGCCTGCCACCGAAGGGCGGTGGTTCCCCCTCGGCTTCGAGGAGAAATTCCGCGGCAAGGGATGGTATGAAGTCAACGATATTCCCGTGCCGGGCATGCTGCGCTGGATGGAGGACGTCTTCAACGACGGCGACCCCTATGAGAAGATCCCGCGTCTCCTGCCATACCTGATCCTGCCCCTGTCCATGGCGTTGCTGCTGATTCGCAGTCTTCAGGCGGCCTGGCAGCTCTGGACCGGTAAGATCGACATGTTGATCGTCAGCCACGAGGCCGAAGACCAGGTCGATGAAGCACACGCTCAGCTGAAGGACCTCTGATACATGGAAATCGTACTTCTCTTCGGCATGGTCATCGGACTCATGCTGATCGGGGTCCCGATCGCGATGTCGCTCGGCCTCAGTTCAACCCTGTTCCTGCTGTGGTATTCGGACAGTTCGCTTGCCTCTATCGCAGGCACTCTGTTCGAGGCTTTCGCCGGGCATTACACGCTTCTGGCAATCCCGTTCTTCATCCTGGCCTCGTCTTTCATGTCGACGGGCGGCGTGGCGCGCAGGATCATCAATTTCTCGATCGCCTGCGTGGGTCACCTCCGCGGCGGAATGGCGATTGCATCGGTCTTTGCCTGCATGATGTTCGCGGCTCTGTCCGGATCGTCGCCGGCAACCGTGGTCGCCATCGGTACGATCGTGATCGCCGGTATGCGCCAGGTCGGCTACACCAAGGAATTCGCAGCCGGTGTGATCTGTAACGCCGGTACGCTTGGCATCCTGATCCCGCCCTCCATCGTGATGGTGGTTTATGCGGCGGCGGTCGAAGTCTCTGTTGGTCGGATGTTCCTGGCTGGCGTGCTCCCGGGCCTTCTGGCCGGTTTCATGCTGATGCTGGGCATCTACGTGATGGCGCGGATCAAGGATCTGCCGAAAGGCGAGTGGGCCGGCTGGCCCCGCATTTTCGAGACCGCCCGGGAAGCCGGTTGGGGCCTGTTTCTCATCGTCATCATCCTCGGCGGCATCTATGGCGGTGTCTTCACACCCACGGAAGCCGCAGCGGTGGCTGCGGTCTACGCCTTCGTCATTGCCTGTTTCGTCTACAGGGACATGGGACCACTGGCGGCATCGGAGGAAGGCGGGCGCAACGTGCCCCTGATGCGCAAGCCCTACGCTCTGGTCACGGCGTTTTTCCACCCCGACACCAAGGCGACGCTCTTTGAAGCGGGTAAGCTGACGGTCACGCTGCTCTTCGTGATCGCGAACGCGCTGATCCTCAAGCACGTTCTGACGGATGAGCAGATCCCGCAAAAGATCACCGAAGCCATGCTGGCTGCGGGCTTTGGTCCGGTCATGTTCCTCGTGGTCGTCAACGTGATCCTGCTGATCGGTGGTCAGTTCATGGAACCGTCGGGTCTGCTGGTGATCGTAGCGCCGCTGGTCTTCCCGATCGCCATCGAGTTGGGCATCGACCCGATCCACCTGGGCATCATCATGGTGGTCAACATGGAGATTGGCATGATCACCCCGCCAGTGGGTTTGAACTTGTTCGTGACCTCGGGTGTTACGGGCATGCCGATGATGTCGGTTGTGCGCGCAGCGCTTCCGTTCCTGATGATCCTCGTCGTGTTCCTGATCATGATCACCTACATACCGTGGATTTCCACGGTTCTGCCAAACGCGGTGATGGGACCTGAGCTCATAACGAAATAGCGAAAAGCGGCGCCTTCGGGCGCCGCTTTCACTTTGGCGCTGCCGGATTTCGATCAGCCGGAAAGCGCGTCGCGGATATTCTGAACGGTAAGGGCGCTGACCCGGATGTTCGCTTCACCCGTGAGACCTGCAATATGAGGGGTCAGGATCAGGTTCCCGATTCCGTTGAATTTTGCGCCGGCCTCCGCGGTCAGTGGCTCGGTCTCGAACACATCGAGCGCTGCGCCGTGTAGCTTGCCCGCGCGCAGAGCGTCTACCAGCGCTACTTCATCGACCACGCCGCCTCGCGCCGCGTTGATCAGGATCGCTTCTGGCTTGGCCTTGGCCAGCATGTTGGCATCGATCAGGTGGCGGGTTTCGTCTGTCAGAGGAACGTGGATGCTGATCACATCGGCTTCGGCCATCAGCTGGCTCAGGTCTTCGTGGCGCCGCGTCTCGCCCCAGACGGGGCTGTCTGCGGGCACGAAGGGATCGAACGCGGCCACCTCCATGCCCAGAGCACGCGCCCGCATGGCGGTCGCCCGGGAAATCGAGCCGAAGCCGACCAGTCCGAGGCATTTGTCCGAGAGTTCCTGCCCGGTCATCTCCTGTCGTGGCCATTCGCCGGCGATCATCCGCTCCCGTCCGAAGATTGCACTTCGGTATAAGGCCAAGGCGCAAGCGATGACGTATTCCGTAACACAGACATCGTTGGCGCCGCTGGCCGGGTGCACTGAGATGCCGCGAGCCTTGCAGGCCTCCAGATCGATGTTGTCGAGCCCGACGCCCAGACGCCCCACGGCTTTCAGGGCCGTTGCGGCCTCCAGCAGGGGGCCGCGCAGCTGCGTGCGGTTACGGAGGATGATTGCATCGGCATCGGCCAGCTCCTGCGCCAGCCGATCCGGGTCCTCAACAAGAGTCGGATCGTAGATCACGTCGAAGCTGCCGCGGAGGTCCTCCACGGCGGCTTCATCCATGAACTCAGATATGACGACCTTGTCCATCAGGCATTGCGCGCTTCGATCACTTTCATGAACCGGTCACGGATCACGACCGGATCCATCGTGATGACCGGAACCTTCACGTTACCGCTTTCGCATTTGGAAACGATGACTGTCATCTTGTCACCGGCCAGCGCCTCTTTGACGACGTCGGCTGTTTCCTCGGCGCTGCATTCGATCACGTTCTCGCAACCACAGGCCCGCGCAACTTCGGTCAGGGAGGTCTTCTTGCCGGCATAGGTCGGCTGGTCGCCAGTGGATCCGTAGGAGCCATTGTCGACGATAAGGAGAACGAAATTGTCCGCAACGTTGTTGGCAATGGTCGGCAGGGTGCCAAGGTTGGTCAGGACCGAGCCGTCACCGTCGATGACAAAGACCTTCTCCTTCTGGGCAAGTGCCACGCCAAGCCCGATCGAGGAGGCGAGGCCCATTGTGCCGAGCATGTAGAAATTGGTCGGCTGATCGTCGAGCATATGCATTTCCTGCGACGGAAGGCCAATATTGCAGATGGTCAGCGTGTCGGAGATCACCGGGATCAGGGTTTTCAGAACTTCAGAGCGGATCATGATTAATACCCTTTCCAAAAAGAGGCATCCGTCAGGATCGCCACCGGTTTGTTGCACATGAAGGTGTAGGCAAGGATCTTGTCGAGTTCCTCGACATCCGACTCTTCGTGGAAGTGATATGTCGGGATGTTGAGCTGGTTCAAAAGGCCCTTGGTGTGAACGGCCATTTCCGCCTGGCAGGCCACCGGCTCGCCCAATTCGCCACGATAGGAAATCAGCATCGGCAGCGGCATCCGGTAATACTGGGTCAGGGTCACCAGCGTATTGATCGTCACGCCGATCGCGGTGTTTTGCATGATGATGGCCGGACGTTTCCCGCCCATATAGGCACCCGCACAAAGCCCCATGCCTTCGTCTTCCTTGTTGGAAGGGATATGGTAGATATCCGGGTGTGCTTCCACTTTTTCGATTACGCCGCCCAGCTGCTTGCAAGGCACGGTTGTCACGAAACTGATACCGTTATTCACGAAATCCGTGACGATTTTGTCATTCACCGACATATGACGGTTCCCTATATGGCCATGGTTGGCGGCAACATCGTCTAAAAATCAGCGGAATTCAATTCATCAATATTTTAGGTATTCTAAAGTTAAACTTTAGGATTTTTGTTCAGCGATCATCGCGCCGATTTCGTCCAGAAGTCGGGCAACAATAGCGGTCTTCGTGCTGTCGGCCCGGTTCAGGATGCCGAGGCTCCGTGACATCGGCTTCGTGCTCAGCGGTATCTTTCGCAGCCCGGAAAAAACGGCGTCCGGAACGCAGATATTTGGGACAACGGAGATGCCGAGTCCGTTTGCCACCATGCTGGAGACGGTTTCGATCGACTCCATCTCCATTGATGTGCGCGGGTTGATCCTATTCTTGCTGAGCCAGAGGTCGGCCAGTCCACCGGCCGCAGCGCGACGGGTGTGGCGGATATAGGGAAGTTCCCGAAGCAATTTCAGCGGGTCGGCCTCGGTGACATCCTGCGCCGTGATCAGGACAAGGTCTTCGCGTGCGAAAAGCTGCCATTGCAGCGCCTTGGGCATATGCTCGGGCTTACTCGTTATGGCTGCGTCCAGCGCGCCGCGCTCAACCTGTTCCCGGAGATCATCCGAAAGCCCCGGTACGACCCGGATCTGGAGATCCGGAAAGGCTTCAACCAGCCGCTTGGCGGAACGGGGAACGAGTCCGCGCAGGGTCGAGGGGACCGCGCCGAGGCTAAACTCACCGGCAAGGCTCGGCTCCTCCGTCGCGCCATGGATCAAGGCCTCGTAGGCGGCCACCACCTCCACGGCCTTGGGGACGAAGTCCTTGCCAGCCGGGCTCAGCCGCGGTGTCTTCTGGCTGCGGTCGAAGAGCGCAATTCCCAGCATGTCTTCGAGGCGCTTCATCTGCTGGCCCACGGCGGCCTGCGAGACATGCACTTGTCCAGCGGCGGCGGTGAAGCTGCCTTTCTCAGAGATCGCGATCAGAGTTTTCAGAAGGGAGATCGACACTGTGAGATTCGCGCCTAGACCGCGTATCCCAACCCGT
>JABDPP010000272.1 GCA_013042765.1 Litoreibacter sp. | reverse complement strand
GCACGGATCCACCACATCGCATAGGTCGCCAGGCGGAAACCTTTTTCCGGGTCAAACTTCTTCACTGCCTGCATGAGGCCCACATTGGCCTCGGAGATCACCTCTGCCTGCGGCAAGCCATATCCGCGGTAGCCCATGGCAATTTTCGCAGCCAGACGCAGGTGAGACGTCACCATCTTATGCGCGGACTCGGTATCACCATTTTCCACCCAAGCTTTTGCAAGCATGTATTCTTCTTCCGGTTCCAGCATCGGGAATTTCCGGATTTCCTGCAGGTAGCGGTTCAGCCCCTGTTCAGGGGATGGCGCCGGCAAGGACAGATTATTCGCCATTGGAGTTTTCCCTCTTTCCTCATGCATTCACTGGTGTTGCACATAATAATATGAACCGTTCAGTTCAGTTTCAAGTCCGGCCCATGCACATACCCTGTGCGGTTTTACGAACAATAAACTAGTCCAAGCCATCTGCGGATAGAAGGGTTTACAACAGCGGCTCACGCGCTTGTGTTAATCACGTTAACTTTCCAGAACCGCGACAAGCTCTGCCATATCTCGTGGTAAAGGTGCAGAAAACCTCAACATTTCGCCGGTCGCAGGATGAATAAAACCAAGACTGGCGGCGTGCAAAGCTTGGCGGCGAAATCCCAAAACAGCGTCCCGGGCCGTGTCCGACAAGGACGACTTTGCAAGCTTTCGCTTGCCCCCATAGACCGGATCACCCAACAACGCATGCCCCGCGTAGGCCAGATGAACCCGAATCTGATGGGTCCGGCCGGTCTCCAGCCAGCATTCGAGCAAAGACACCGTTGGAGGCACACCAAAGGTCTTGAGACGACGCGCTCGGGTGACCGCGTGCCGCCCCCCATGCCGCACCACGGCCTGACGCTGACGATCGGTCTTGTGACGCGCCAAATTGGCTGTGATCCGCAGGATGTTGCCAGGTTCGAACCCGACCCCCGGCAAGCCACCCAAGCGGGGGTCGGCCGCATCCGGAGCCCCGTAGCATAGCGCGTGGTAGTGGCGTTCGACCGTATGTTTTTCGAACTGACGTGCCAGCCCATGATGTGCCTCGTCGGTCTTGGCCACCACCAGCAGCCCCGACGTATCCTTGTCGATCCGATGAACAATACCCGGGCGCTTCGCGCCGCCAATGCCGGACAAACTGTCGGCACAGTGGTGCAGCAAGGCATTCACCAGTGTCCCGGACGGAGACCCCGGTGCAGGGTGCACCACCATGCCCACAGGTTTGTTGACAACGATCAGGGTCTCGTCCTCGTAGACCACGTCCAGGGGAATCGCCTCCGGGCGGGTCTCGAGGTCCGCCGCCTCCGGGATCGCGATTTCCCAGATCTGGCCGGCTCGCGCCTTGGTCTTTGCGTCGGTGACCACCGCGCCCTCCAGCGACACCGAGCCCTCTGCGATCAACCGGACCAGACGCGACCGGCTCAGCGATGCCTCCACTGGCGCGTCCAACGCCAATGCCTTATCAAGGCGCACGGGTGGATTGTCCGATATTTCCACCACTATAATGCGAGATTGAGACGACATGAGTGATAGTCCCGGCGAGGAACCCGCCAATCTGAAGTTTCTGAGACGGCTGGTCACAGCCCTGACCGCCACGATGATGATCGGCCTTGTAGTGCTGATCGGATTGATTGTCATCCGCTTGCAGACGGCGGCGGCCAATCCCCCTTCCGCTTTGGCCCTTCCCGACAGCATTACACTGCCTGCGGGTCAGAGCGCTCAGGCCTTTACGCGTGGCAGCGATTGGTACGCCTTTGTGACCGGGGACGATACGATCCTGATCTATGATGCCAACAGCGGTGCATTGCGCCAGACGATCAAGATCAACAATTAACCTTTTAACCAACTGGTAACAAAACTGCTGCGCAGCGCCGGGTGATTTGCTATTCCGTCCCCTATCGGTGGGGAAAGGGATGCGCGCCATAAAGCGCAACTCTTTCAGATATTTACGGCCAAGAAGAGTTTGATTAGGCGCGTCAGCGCCCTCGGTCCGGCCGACCTGCTGAAAGGACGATTATTATGATCAAAACTGCTCTCCGGGCCCCGCTTTTTCTTTGTGCGGGGCTGGCTCCCAGTGGGTGCGTGCAGGACAAGGAAGCCCATTTCATCGCAGGGGCGGCTGTTTCCCGCTACGTGACCGATTTTTCGGGTTCTCCAGCCTATGGCTGTCTTGCCGCACTTTCGATCGGCGTCGCCAAAGAAGCCGTTGACCGCTCGTCCGGGGGCGCTGCCGACGGGGCCGATTTCCTTCCGACTACCGCAGGCTGCAGCCACACAATCCGGTGGTGAACGCAATCTCGGTGTTTCAAGGAGGAGTTTATAAGGGTTGGAGGGTGGTACCACCTCCCCGGCTCGAACGGGGGACCTCCTGATCCACAATCAGGCGCTCTAACCAACTGAGCTAAGGCGGCACGACGCTCGATTTACATATCCCGTGTGACGATTGCAAGTCCTTCTAGAGCGTCACGGACCAAGTCTGTTCGACCAGATCGACGCCAAAGGAGTGCACCGCTTCGGAGCTCAGACAGGTGAAGCCGTTGCGCTGGTAGAGCGCGCAGGCCGCCCGGTGGCTTTCATGTGTCCACAGGGTCATGCGCTTGTATCCGACCTCTCGCGCAAAGTGCATGCACTGACTCAAGAGGCGCTGCCCTAGGCCCTGCCCGCGCACCTTTGGCTCGAGCAGGAACAGCCTGAGCTTGGCGATCTCCGCATCCTGGCGCACACAGAAAATGCTACCGAGCCTTTCCTCACCTCGCTGCGCGATCCAACCGCGCTCGCAATCCGGATCATGTTCTTTCAGAAAGCCCGCCAGAATCCCGGCCACGAGCGGCTCGAATGTCTCGTCAAACCCGTCCTGTTCGGCGTAGAGCGCGCCGTGACGCTGCGACAGCCATGCGGCGTCATCCGCGCGAAACGGCCGCAAAATGATCGTTTCATCCGACATGGCAACAGCATGTCCCGAAACCAAAGCCCGGAGCAACTCTTGTCAGCAGGCGAAGTTCTGGATAGCAAAGCGCGACAGCGCAACGGAGACCGGCATGGGCATCGACAAAGAAAGCGAAATCGCAGCAAATCTTCAGATTGGCCCGACCACACTGGGCATGGTGCGCCTCTATATCGAGGCCGAAGGCGTCGAACTACCGCTGGATTTCGACCCAGAGGAAGCCGAAGAGATCGCTGAGGAGATGAAGGCGGCCGCCTCCCGGGCGCGGGCGATGAAGAAATAATTCACGCCAATCCCGCTGCCGGATCCCGCAGCGCCTGTAGACGCAGCGCGGCATGGCGCCCAAATTTCTGTGTCAGGATCTTACGCCGGGCAGCGGCGAGTTTTTCTTCCGGAGCCATCCGGACAATCTCCGCATCATAGGCATCGGCAATGAGCAAACCACTGTTCCCCGGCAATAACTCCGTCGGGAAATGCTCATCCACGGCCCAGAAATACCGATCGCACCACGGTCTATAGC
>JABDPP010000271.1 GCA_013042765.1 Litoreibacter sp. | reverse complement strand
GCACCGACCTCCGCCGGAGCGGTCAGCGCCCCCATGGGCGGCGTGTCGCGGTAGATCTCCGAGTAACACTCATCCGCGAAGATCCGGAAATCGTATTTCTCTGCCAAGGCAAGAAGATCGGCCCAGTAAGCGCGGGAGGCCACGGCACCCTGCGGATTGGAGGGCGAGCAGATATAGGCCACCGCAACGCGGTTCAGGATATCCTCCGGGAGCGCGGTGTAGTCGGGCAGAAACCCCGTCTCGCGGGTGGCCGGCACGTAGATCGGTTCAGCGCCCACCGCGAGGCCCGCAACGGCATAGACCTGATAGAACGGGTTCGGGGTCAGAATGACCGGTGTCTGGCCGTTCTTGGCTTCGGGACACAAGGCAAGTGCGGCGTTAAACAGTCCTTCACGCGTTCCGTTCAGGGGGAAAACACCCGTTTCAGGGTCGATTTGAACGCCGTAACGGCGCTCGATGAAACCTGCGATGGCCGCGCGCAATTCCGGTGTTCCGTCATTTGGAGGATAGCCCCCGAAGCCGTTCGCATTCTCGACGATAATGTCCATGATCCAGTGCGGAAACGGGTGTTTCGGCGCACCGATGGTCATATCGACAACCGGACACCCCGGCTCAAGGCCGTTCAAGAGGCTCCGCAGGCGCGGAAACGCGTATGGGGGCAGGTTCGAAAACCGCTCTGGAAAGGTCATTGGACCAACTATGTACTTGCCTCAGGTGTCGGGGTCATTGCGCCCCGTTGCCTTCAAACTACCCACAGACCGGCCTCTGGTCCAGAAAAACAGCCGGATTTTTCACAATAAGTTCCGAATGTTGTGTCTTTTGCGTCCCTTAGGAGATAGCAGCTTCAGCCGCGGCTCCCAGCCGCAGAAGCCGTTCCTCCGAGTTCGGAGAGGACAGGAACATGATCCCAGCGGACGGGATTCCGGTGGGCAGAGTGAGGCCCGCCAACCCCATCAGATTGCCGATACGAGTGTTGCGCAGAGAAAGCAGGTTCTCCGTGATGTAGTAGTCGCTGTCGGTCATCAGGCGCTCGGTATTGGGTGGCAGGATCGGGCTGCTGGGCAGGATCACCGCGTCGAAGCCTGCGGTTATGTCAGCCCAGATCTTGCGGATCTCCTCGAGCCGGTTCCAGGCTTGCAGGTAGTCGCGGGCCAGCACATCGGCGCCAGAGCGGAAGCGGGTCAGGATTTCTGCAAACATCAGGCCGGGATTGGCCTCGATTACGTCTTGCCAGTAGGCATAAGCCTCTGTGGCGAACAGGACGGCAGAGAGGCTGAGCGCTTCTTCCAGTTCGGGAACCTCGCCACGTTCGATTGTAGCACCTGCGGATTCGAGCCGGCCGACCGCGCGCTCGAACCCTTTCAGGGGGGCCTCGCGGATATCGTCCATGGCCGCTGTTTCCAGAATCATGAGGCGCGTCTTCTCCAACGTCGCGCCCTTGAGATCAATGGGCGTCGCGCCCTCGAGCGCGGCCAGTATCTGGGCGGCATCCTCGACCGAGCGGCAAAGCGGCCCGACCGTATCAAACCTCGCGCAGAGCGGGACGGACCCTTCGACCGAGACCCGCCCTAGGGTGGTCTTCAGGCCGACAAGATCGTTCCAAGCGGCCGGAATGCGCACCGAGCCGCCCGTATCGGAGCCGATTGCGCCGGGCGCAAGACCGAAGGCGACCGATGTGGCTGCGCCGGAAGACGAGCCACCGGCCACCGCCTCATAGTCATTGACGCAGGGCGGAGTGGCTGTGACCGGGTTCAGCCCAAGGCCAGAGAAGGCAAGTTCCGACATATGGGTTTTGCCGAGGCAAACGAGACCCGCCGCAGTTGCGTTGCGCAGGACTTCTGCGTCGGAGTCGGGAACACGGTCCTTCAGCAGGGCTGATCCGGATTCCGTGGCAACACCCGCTGTGTCAAAGAGGTCCTTCCAGGAGATCGGCACACCGTCGAGCAGGCTGCGCCGCAGGCCAAGCCGCGCGCGTTCACTGGCGGCTTCCGCCTCGGCCATGGCGCGGCCCTCGGTCATCCTTGCGTAGATCCGGTCGGACATCGGATGGGCCTTCGCCGCATCGAGATAGGTCCGGGTCAGCGCAACAGGATCGATCTCGCCCCGGCCGATTGCTCGCCCCAGATCGCTTGCGGTCATAGTCAGCCAGATTTCAGACATCGGTGCCTCCAGTTTGTTCGGCGCGAACCTAGCGGCACCACGAGCCATGGACAATCCCACCGATGCGAACATATTGAGGGGCATGAGTTTTGACAGCGACATAACGATCGTCGGCGGAGGGCTGAACGGCTGTGCACTGGCACTGGCCCTGTCCAGCGGTGGCTTCACAGTCAGCGTGATCGACAGCCTGCCATTGGATGACCTGAAAGCCGAGTTCGACGGGCGGTCCTACGCATTGGCGCTGGCTTCGCAGCGGTTGCTCTCGGCCATCGGGATCTGGCCCGCGCTGGCCGAGAACCCGCAGCCGATCCTTGAGATTAAGGTGACGGACGGGCGTGCCGGGGAAGGCCCCTCGCCGTTCTGGATGCATTTCGATCACGCCGAGATCGAAGAAGGCCCCATGGGCTTCATGGTCGAGGATCGGCACCTGCGGCGCGCGTTTCTTGAGGCGATTGAACGCGACCCCGCGATTACCCATCTGACCCCGAAAACCGTGGTCGCACAGAAGATCGAACGGGGCGCTGCAATTGTTGAACTGAGCGACGGCGGCACGGTGACCTCCCGCCTGATCGTGGGCTGTGACGGGCGCCGCAGCGGTACGGCGGAGCGCGCCGGGATTGGCCGAAGCTTCAAGGATTATGGCCAGACAGCGCTGGTCGCCGCAATCGGTCACGAGAAGGACCATGGTGGTATCGCGCATCAGTTCTTCATGCCAGCCGGGCCACTGGCGATCCTGCCACTGACGGGCAATCGCTGCTCCATCGTCTGGGCCGAGGAACATGGCCGCGCGGCGGAACTGGCGGCGATGAACGATGACGACTTCATCGCGGCACTCAATCCCGCCTTTGGCGATTTCCTCGGTGCGTTGAATGTGGCCGGGGCCCGGTTCTCCTACCCACTCAACCTGACCGAAGCCGAGAGCCTCGTAGCAGAACGCCTTGCCCTTGTGGGCGACGCCGCGCATGGGATTCACCCGATTGCGGGACAGGGTTTGAACCAAGGGCTGCGGGATGCGGCTGCGCTGGCAGAGGTGCTCGTCGATGCAATGCGCCGGGGCGAGGATATCGGTGCACCGGATGTTCTTGACCGGTACGCGCAGTGGCGGCGCTTTGATGCCAAGACATTGGCGCTTGCGACCGATATGTTCAACAAGCTGTTCTCGAACGACAACCCGGTTCTGCGTCTCGGGCGTGATCTGGGGATGGGCGTAGTGAATGCGATGCCGGGCCTGCGGCGCAGTTTCATCCGAGAAGCCGCGGGGCTGACGGGCGATCTGCCGCGGCTCCTGAAAGGCCGGGCGCTTTAGTCGTCGAGGCTGCGGGCCTCATCGACCAGCATGATCGGAATTCCTTCACGGATCGGGAAGGCCAGCTTCGCCGCCTTGGAGATCAGTTCCCCCTTCTCGGCATCATAATGCAGCGTTGCCTGCGTCAGCGGGCAAACGAGGCCATCAAGCATCCGCCGATCGACCTTA
>JABDPP010000258.1 GCA_013042765.1 Litoreibacter sp. | reverse complement strand
GGGATGAACACGCTGTTCGATCAGATCTCGCAGGAGGCCGGGATCGAGAAGAGCCTGATCGTGGACGCTGTCTTCGTGTGCAATCCGGTCATGCATCACCTGTTTCTGGGAATTGACCCGTTCGAGCTGGGTCAGGCTCCCTTTGCGCTAACCACATCCGATGCGCTCAACCTGATGGCGCGGGATCTGGATCTGGAGCTACATCCAGCCGCACGGGTCTACCTGCTGCCCTGTATCGCGGGCCATGTTGGCGCCGATGCCGCCGCCGTCGCACTGAGCGAAGCCCCCGACAAATCCGAAGATCTGGTATTGGTCGTCGACGTGGGCACCAACGCCGAGATCCTGCTGGGCAATACAGAAAAAGTCCTGGCGTGCTCATCCCCCACCGGACCGGCTTTCGAGGGCGCACAGATCTCCAGCGGCCAGCGTGCTGCCCCGGGCGCGATCGAGCGGGTCGAAATCGATCCGACAACCAAAGAGCCCCGTTTCCGCGTGATCGGGTCAGACCTGTGGTCGGACGAAGCGGGGTTCGCCGAGGCCGTTGCTGTCAGCGGGATCACTGGCATCTGCGGCTCGGGCATCATCGAGATGGTCGCCGAGATGCGCCTTGCCGGGATCATCGACGGGCCCGGCCTGATCGGCTCGCCGGAGCAGACCGGCACCACGCGCTGTTTCCTAGACGGGCGAACGTACTCCTACCTGGTTTGGGACGAGAGCGACAAAGGCGGGCCGAAGATCACCGTCACAAACCGCGACATCCGCGAGATCCAGATGGCCAAGGCAGCGCTCTACTCGGGCGCACGCCTGTTGATGGACAAGTTCGGGGTCGATCAGGTTGATCGCGTGGTGCTGGCCGGCGCATTCGGGGCCCATATCAGCCCGAAACATGCGATGGTTCTGGGCATGATCCCCGATTGCCCGCTCGACAAGGTGACAAGCGCAGGCAACGCCGCGGGTACCGGCGCGCGTATTGCGCTACTGAACACCGAAGCACGACGGGAAATCGAAGCAACCGTGCGCGCGATCCACAAGATCGAAACCGCCATTGAGCCACGGTTCCAGGAGCATTTCGTAAATGCCTCCAACATCCCGAATTCCGTGGAGCCTTTCCCGATCCTGCGATCCGTCGTGAACCTGCCGGAACTCAACCACAACACCGGTGCGGACAAAGGTGGCGACGAGAGCGGCCGCCGCCGGCGGCGTCGCCGCGGTTAGCCTCATAACACAGCCTAACCGGCAGTCTTCGCAGGTCAGTCGGTCCGTTGCGAAAGCTGTCTTCAGACCGTGTCTGAAAAGAACACAGGCCGGACCACCCGCGCCGTGATCGCCCCGATCCCCGAAAGAACCAAGGCGAGGACGAAGAGCCAGCCCAGGAACGGGATCAACCCGATAATACCCGCCGCCAACGCCCCGACACCCGCAGCGAGCGCCCGGTCCCCGATGCTGTCAGGCTCCTGCGTGCCAACGGCCATGAGCAGGCCGACCCCGAAGGCATAGGACGCAACCACATAGCCGGCAAACCCGCCGAGAAGCACCAGCAGGAGCATCGCCGGGGTGAGCAGCAGCCCGATGATAGTCATCGCAAAGAGCACCCCGGCACCGATCAACATCGATTGCATCAGAAAGCCCAGCCACAACGACTTGAAGGGTTGCGCCAGAATCTGGCGGCGCATCTCTGCCAACCGCCCGGGCACCAGGGCCGCAATCAAGGCGGCCAATCCGGCTACAACGATCACGCCGAAAAGAAACTTGCCAATGGCACTGCGCAAGTTTGGTCGCTCCGGCCCCTCCCATTCCTCGATCTCACGCCGTTCAATCCGGTCGGCGGGGACAACCCGCTCGGGAACGTCCAACGCGCCGGTCTCCTCTTCGTAAACGAAAAGCCGCCCACCGATGGCGGCCATCTCACCCCAATCAACGTCGCGCGCCGCAAGGCTGACATCGCCGGTCACCGCCGCATCAAAGGCAATCTCCTCACCGGCCACCATCGCGTACCCGCCGATGTCGCCACGAAGCTGCACCTCGGACCCGGCGATGCGCAGATCGCCGCCAACACCCGCCACAGACACCGCGCGACCTGCGACCGTCACATCTCCGGAGACATTACCAAGAAGCGTAATTTCCTCACCCGCTACGTAGGCATCGCCGCCCACGGCGCCTTCCATGAGGACCTCGCGACCGGCCAAATGCGCAGACCCCGTGATCTCGACCCTCCCGGCCACGGTCTCGCCGGCCATGAAGAGATCGTCCGTCCCGGCCCTGTCATGGGTGACAGACCGACCGGCGAGGAACGAGTCCCCCCCGAAATCGAGAGCAGCCGAGTGATCTTCGGCCAAAACCGGCATTGTAAAAAGGCCTGCGATCAGAATCAGAAGAATCCGCGCCATGGTTCGTCTCCTTGCACCTACACACGGCACCATACGTTTGGAGGAACGTCCCGGGTTGAGCCAAATCAACCGAAGCTTGCCCGGCGTCGCGGGCGATCACCCTTGACGGGTCTCGCACCGGGGCGTAATCCCAAACCTCGAGCGCGGGTATGGTGAAAAGGTATCACGCGAGCTTCCCAAGCTTAAGTTACGGGTTCGATTCCCGTTACCCGCTCCAAGATTTCCAGTCAGATTTCAGCGCTTGAGCCGTGACAGCAGAAACCGGGTCGACCCGTCAAGCCCGGTCTCCGGAGCCGTTCCCGCCAGGACCGGTGCGAGGGTCGTTGCAAGCTCTTTGCCAAGCTCCACGCCCCATTGATCAAAGGAATTGATCCCGAGCATCACCCCTTCGACGAAAACGCGATGCTCGTAGAGCGCGATGATCTGGCCCAGCACAAACGGTGTGAGTTTCGCATAGAGCAGCGTGGTGGACGGCCTGTCGCCGGAAAAGACGCGGTGGCGGGCCTGACGCTCCAGCTCCGAGGGTTCGAGACCTCTGGACGCCAGCATGGCGCAGGCTTCCTCCAGCGACCGGCCTCGCATGAGTGCCGCAGATTGCGCCAGGCAATTGGCCAACAAAAGTGCGTGGTGGTGGGCCAGATCGGGCTCGTGGCCCTCGCTGGCCACCATAAACTCACAGGGCACCACCGCCCTACCCTGATGGATCAACTGGTAAAACGCATGCTGTCCGTTGGTGCCAGGCTCGCCCCAGACCACAGGCCCCGCATCGACCGGCAAGGCGCTGCCGTCCATGGCGACGGACTTGCCGTTGCTCTCCATCTCCAGCTGCTGGAGATAAGCGGGAAGCCGCGACAGCCGCTGATCATAAGGAAGCACCGCACGGGTGGCATGACCGCAACCCTGATGGTGCCAGATGCCCACCAGCGCCAACATCACCGGCATGTTGCGCACCATTGGGGCCTCACGAAAATGGCGATCCATCGCCGCTCCACCGGACAGGAAATCCCGGAAATTCTCAGGACCGATCGCGATCATCAGGCTGAGCCCGATCGGGCCCCAAAGCGAATACCGGCCGCCGACCCAGTCCTCGAAGCCGAAAACCCGCTCGGGCGCGATCCCGAAATCAGCCGTCTTGTCGAGCGCGGTCGAGACCGCCGCAAACTGTGCCCCGGTCTCCGTGACAGCATCCGCCATCCAGCGCTCCGCCGTGCGGGCATTGGTCATCGTCTCGATCGTAGTGAATGTCTTGGAGGCCACCAGCACCAGCGTGGTCTGGGGATCAAGACCGGCCAGCGTGTCATGGATATGGGCGCCGTCCACGTTGGAGACGTAATGCACCCTAGGGCCGTCGTGATAGGGCGCCAGCGCGAGCGCGGCCATCGCCGGGCCAAGATCGGAGCCGCCAATTCCGATATTGACCACATCGGTGATCGCGCCGCCCTGCCCCTTG
The DNA here is from genome assembly GCA_013042765.1 of Litoreibacter sp. Classification (GTDB taxonomy): domain Bacteria; phylum Pseudomonadota; class Alphaproteobacteria; order Rhodobacterales; family Rhodobacteraceae; genus Litoreibacter. The sequence continues at coordinate 1,669 of JABDPP010000258.1, read as the reverse complement.
AAACCCCCCGTACGCACGGCATGCGCGAATTCTTCCATGCGCTCCAGCGTGGCACGAACGCCCTCATAGGCCTCCGCCGGCACACCGGCAGGTGCTCCATCACCACCATGGCGCAGCAAAGTATGCAGAACGGCCCGATCTTCGGTTTCGTTTATCCGGGCACCCGAGAACATCGCCTCACGCCGGTCTGAGACCCCGGCAGCCTCAGCCATTCGGACAAGGGCATCTCGGACCACATCATCAATATGCGTCTTGGAATAGTCGAACAGCATGCCGTCACAGTCGACACCGTAGCGCTCAGCGCGATCCGGCGTCGCCTCGAACAGGGACGCAAGAGTCGGGCGCTTCCGGGCGATGCCCTTCAGAGCGTCCCAGTCCTTTTCAGTCAATGCCATGTTCAAGGCGCCCAATGAACGGTTGCATGCGGCAGCACGGACTTGACCGGCGCCGCTGCGGGATCGAGATCGGTGGCTTTATCCAAGGCCTCGAGCTTTTCCTGCCCGGTGATCACGATGTGGCAGCTGAGCGCTCCAGAGAGGACCGGCGCCGTTAACGTGACGCGCGGCTCCGGCGCGCCGGGTGCCCGCATGGGCAACAGCGGCGGAGCATTCGCGGCCAAGGCATCAGTCAACCGGTCAGCGCCCGGAAAAAGCGACGCTGTATGCATGTCCGCCCCCATCCCGAGCAATACGATGGAAAGCGGCAGTTCACGCTCGAGCGCCTCGCAGAGCCCCTGCAAAGCCGCTTCCGGTGTCTCGTCCCCGGTATAGAAAGGCATGAAAACCGCCTTGGCCGCATGGTCGGTCAGCAGGCGTTTTTTTATAAGTGCCGCATTGGAACGGTCCGAGCTTTCCGGGGCCCAACGCTCATCGGTCAGCATAACATGAACCCGCGACCAATCGATATCGACGGCACACAGCGCGTCGAATATGGGCCCAGGCGTCGTTCCCCCCGGAACAGCGAAACTGGCATGGTCATGGGTCAAAAGGCATTCCTCAAGCTCTTCTGCCAGCTGGTTTGCCAGATCGATCATCATCATTTCCTGATCAGCATATTCAACGAATTTCATGATCTAATCTCCCGCCAGCGCCGTCCGTCCCGGTGCAATAACATCAAGGCATCTTCCGGACCGGAGCTGCCCGGATCATAAGCTTTGGGCTTGTCGCCCCGCGCCTGCCAGGCTTCAATGATCGGATCGGTCCACTCCCAAGCGGCTTCGACCTCGTCACCGCGCATGAAGAGTGTCTGATTGCCGCGGATCACATCCATGATCAGACGCTCATAAGCATCGGGAACGTCGGCAGCCTCCTCCCCGAGTGCTTCCACGAAGGTCATATCGAGCGGCACATCGATAAGGCGCATACCGCCGGGACCCGGCTCCTTGATGGTGACCCGCAGATCCATCCCCTCGTCGGGCTGCAATCGGATCGACAGAACATTCGCCCGGCTGCCGGCATCCTCATCAAAGATCGAATGCGGAGGCTCCTTGAAATGAACAACAATCTCCGACATGCGCGCCTTGAGCCTTTTGCCCGTACGCAGGTAGAACGGCGTCCCGTTCCAGCGCCAGTTCGAGATGTGACAGCGAAGCGCGATGAAACTCTCGGTCGTGCTATCGGGGTCGCCGCAATCCTCAAAGTAGGAAGGACCATTCTGGTCCGCGCCATAC
>JABDPP010000257.1 GCA_013042765.1 Litoreibacter sp. | reverse complement strand
CCGGCAATTCCCGGATCTCCGGATAGAGCGTCCCGCCAAGGGCCACATTCACCTCTTGGAACCCGCGGCAAACACCCAGAAGCGGCTGGCCTCGCTCCACGCAGGCACGCACCAACGGCAGGGTGATTGCATCACGTGCCCGGTCGAACGCACCATGGGCCTCGGTTTCCGGTTCGCCATACTCTTCGGGATGCACATTCGGACGTCCACCGGTGAGCAGGAAACCGTCACAAACCTCAAGAAGCTCCTCGACACTGAGAAGATCGGGATCAGCCGGCAGCAGGATAGGAACGCCCCCCGCAACGCCGGAGACCGCCTCGGAATTCATCCGCCCGCCCGCATGAACAGGGTATTGATCATTCATGATGTAGCTGTTGCCGATTATGCCAATCACCGGGCGGGTCATTGCGAGGGTCCTTTGCGTCCGTTCTCCTAAATATAATCACGACCTGAAGAAAGGTCGAGATGTCAGGGGCGCACACGGCCTGTGCCCTGCCTCCAAGGCAACACTTGCCCAATTTCCGGGCAGTTCGGGTGTGCCGTCAAAAGAACGGCGCCCGTTTTAAGACTCCTGAGAGCCGTGGCTCAGCCTTCGGCGGTGAGGCCGACAGCCTCGATCCCGGCGGTGCCAGCGATCAGATCATTGCCGGACGTGTCCCCGGTGACGCCAACCGCACCAATCACAGCGCCCTTCTTGTCGCGCACGAGGATACCGCCCGGCACTGGAACCAGCTTGCCGTCGAACACACCGTTGATGCAGCCCATGAAATAGGTTTGCTTGCCGGCGCGCTCCTGCTGCGCCGTGCCGGCCATGCCCAGCATGACCGAGCCATAGGCTTTTCCGCGTGCCATCTCGAAACGTCCGGGCGATGCCCCATCCTCGCGCTCGAAGGCCAAGGGATGACCACCGGCGTCCAAAACGACAACCGAGAGCGGCTTGAGTTCCATTTCACGGCCCTTCTCCAAGGTCTTGCGGATGATGGTGCGCGCTTTGCGAAGTGGAATGGATGCCATTGATCTGTCCCTGTCTGATCCGAATTAATTGCGGGCGCCATAATGCGAGCCCAGTCCCCGACGTCAAGGCGATCGCGACACCGGGCGTTCATATCAGGCGCGCGCGCCCGCTTTCAGCTCAAGCCTACGACGATGCAATACCGGCTCGGTATAGCCCGAAGGCTGCACCCGACCCTTGAAGACCAGATCGCAGGCCGCCTGAAATGCCAAGCTCGAGAAATCAGGCGCCATGTTGATGTAATTCGGGTCGCCCTCATTCTGGCGGTCCACGACAGCGGCCATCTTCTGCATTGCAGCCAAAACTTGCGCCTCACCGACTACTCCATGGTGTAGCCAGTTCGCCAACGCCTGCGAGCTGATCCGGCAGGTTGCGCGGTCTTCCATAAGACCAACCTCATTGATGTCGGGCACTTTCGAGCAGCCAACCCCCTGATCAATCCAGCGCACCACGTAGCCCAGAATACCCTGCGCATTATTCTCAACCTCGGCCTGAATCTCCTCCGGCGTCAGGGTTTCAGGATCCAGAAGCGGAATGGTCAGGAGGTCTTCAAGCGTACCCCGCGCCCCGCCAGCCTTGATCTCCTCCTGGCGGGCAAAGACATCGACCTTATGATAGTGGGTGGCGTGCAGGGTCGCGGCGGTGGGCGACGGCACCCATGCCGTATTCGCACCGGCCATCGGATGACCGATTTTCGCGTCGAGCATGTCGGCCATCAGGTCCGGCATGGCCCACATGCCCTTACCGATCTGCGCCTTTCCGGACAGCCCGCAAGCCAGTCCGATATCCACGTTCCTGTCCTCGTAGGACAGGATCCATGGCGTGGTTTTCATGTCTCCCTTCTTGAGGAACGGTCCGGCCTCCATCGATGTATGGATCTCGTCGCCGGTCCGGTCGAGGAAACCGGTATTAATGAAAGCCACACGGTGGAGCGCGGTGCGAATGCATTCCTTCAGATTGACGCTGGTACGGCGTTCCTCATCCATGATCCCCAGCTTGACGGTGTATTGCGGCAGGCCGAGTGCGGCCTCGACCGTACTGAACACCTCTTCGGAGAAAGCAACCTCTTCAGGGCCATGCAACTTGGGCTTGACCACATAGACCGAGCCAGCGACCGAGTTGCCATGCACAGATTTCAGATCATGGATCGCGATCAGCGTCGTGCACATCGCGTCCAGAAGCTCTTCGGCGATCTCCTCGCCGTCTCGATCAAGGATTGCGGGGTTGGTCATCAGAAGGCCGACATTGCGCACCAGCATCAGCGAGCGCCCCTTCAGGGTCAGTGGGTCGCCATTGGGCGCAGTCAGCGCGATATCGGGGTTCAGCCGACGCTCAATCACTTTGCCGCCCTTCTCAAGGGTCTCGGTCAGATCGCCTTTCATCAGGCCAAGCCAATTGCGGTAGGCCAGAACCTTGTCAGCCGCATCCACGGCAGCCACGGAATCCTCGCAATCCATGATTGTCGAGATTGCAGCCTCCAGCACCACGTCCGCGATCCCCGCCGGATCGACCTTGCCGATCTGGTGGGTCGGATCAATCAGGATGCGCAGGTGAAGGTTGTTTTTAGCCAAAGCCACTTCGGTGAGAGAATTGTCTTCACCGGTCTTGTATCCTGCGAACTGCGCAGGGTCGCGCAACTGTGCCATGCCGTTCTGCGTGACCAGCTCCAGTGCACCATCGGCCACATCAAGCCGGATCACATCGACCCAACTCGCACCGTCGAGCGGTGCGGCTTCGTCCAGGTGCACCCGCGCCCAGCCTATGACCCGCGCGCCGCGGTCTGGATCATAGGTTTCTCCCTCGGGCAGATCGCCCATAGCGTCGGTGCCGTAGAGCGCGTCATAGAGACTGCCCCAGCGCGCATTGGCCGCATTCAGGGCGTAGCGCGCGTTCATGACGGGCACGACGAGCTGCGGGCCGGGGATCGTCGCAATCTCCGGGTCGATATTGCTGGTATCGATCGAGAAATCGGAACCTTCAGGAACGAGGTAGCCGATCTCTTCCAGGAACGCCTTGTAAGCAGTCGCATCAAACGCATCGCCCCGGTGCTCACAGTGCCAGGCATCGATCGAGGCCTGTAGCTGCTCGCGCTTCGCCACCAAAGCCCGATTCTTGGGCCCCAGTTCATGAACAAGGTCCGACAAACCCTTCCAGAAGTTATTTGCCGTCACGCCCGTGCCGACAAGGGCTTCGTTTTCCAGGAATTCCGCCAGTTCCGGATCAACCTGCAATCCGAATTTCTGAACACGGTTTGGCGCAAAAGATTTCATTGATTTCCCCCGACTAATGCTGGCAAAGTACGCCATTGTATGCAATCGCACACGATATACGGGGATCACTCCGGACAGGCAATATGTACAAGCATGAAAATTGCTAGAAAATTCACATTTTTAACACTTTATTTCGCCCACCCCGGAAGGCAGGCCAATCCACCCAGCAATCCGGGTGCTCACAGTCGCGTGAAACGCCGCCTTTGATTTTGCTTCCAGTCTCCGCAATCCATCGCTTGCAGCCAGCCCTCCGGAGGTTAGGTTAAGCGGCAGAAACAGGAGATCCCGATGCGCGACGCTGCCCCCCAACCCATCTTCCTCAAGGATTACGCGGCCCCGGCTTACCTGG
>JABDPP010000255.1 GCA_013042765.1 Litoreibacter sp. | reverse complement strand
ATCGAAACCGGCAACACGGCCGCTTGGGCGCGCATCCCAGAGACCGCGCGCAAGGTCTATGGCGGCGCGCCGCATCCGGGCGGCCGCCTTGCACAGCCGCGCGAGTTCACGCCGGCGCCGTCACCGGACCGGTTCACAATTCTGAAATGTCGGATCGAAGAAATCGAGTCCCTGCATCTGGGCGCGGCATTTCATACCCGCGCCCGGTTTTTCCGCACGGACGGCTTTGCCGGGCGCTGGGTCGCGCCCTAGGGCAATCAGTCCAGACGAACGGCAGGGCCGCTCGCGGTGTTCTCGCTGGACAGCCCGACCTCTTCAAGGATCAGGCTCGCACCAACAGCTATTATAATGGCCGCGGCAAACGCGCTCAGCATGGCTTTCATTCTCAGTTCTCCCGTGGCGCCGTGGCTTGGCGCAGATAGTCGATCAGATCTGCCCGGTCCCCGGGCTTCACGATCCGTTGCATGGGCATCTTCGTGCCCGGAATATAGTGATCGGGCCCGATATCAAAGAGCCCATCTATAGTTTCGTCCGACCAGATGATGTCAGAGCCGTTCAGCGTGTCGGAATAGGTGTAGTCGTCCACCGTGCCGGCGCGGCGGCCGAAGAGGCCATAAAGCGTCGGTCCCGCGCGGCGGCCGCTGGAGGGCTTCAGCGTGTGGCAGATCGAGCATTTGCGTTTGAACTGGCGCTCGCCATTGGGCAGCGTCGCGGGGTCTTCGTGGAAGCTGCGGGTGGTGTCCGACATCGTGCCATGGGCATCCATCGTGGCAACGGGCCAGGAATACATGATGTCTTCCAACCCGCCGGCATGGATGTTCTCTCCGTTGGGCGAGAAGGCCAGCGCCCAGATCGGGCCGCGTCGCGTTGCCCGAAAATCCCGCGCAATCCGCCACGTGGTGACGTCGATGACCATGATGTAGCCCTCGCCGTCGCCCACTGCGAGCTGGGTTTGCGCCGGGTCCATCGCCATCGCGAGGATCGGACGCCGGTCGAGGGTGAAATCGCGCAGCCCCTCCCCGGTCTCGAGATCAACAACGCGGGTGCCGCCATCGACCGCGCCATAGGCAAGCCAGCCAGCCTTTTCGTTAAGCACGAGCGTGTTGACGCCAAAGCCGTGGCGCAGAAGCTGGATCTTCTCGGCCCCCGTGGCCACGTCCCAGACCCGCACCGTGCCATCGCTCGACGCGGAATAAAGCAGTGTTCCGTCGGCGCTGAAGGCCACGTCATTGACGCCGGACGTATGGCCCTCGAGAAAGACCGGATCGCCGCCTTCAAGCGGCCAGAGCCCGATCCGCCCGTCCCAGGCGGCCGAGGCCAGAAGGCCGTTCTCTTTGGAATACGCCAGTCCCATCACCTTGCCTTCATGCCCCTCAAAGCGATGCGCACCGCCATTTTCGAGGTCCCAGAGCACCACCGCGAAATCATCCCCCGCGGAGACCAATGTCGTGTCGTCGAGAAACATCACGCGATTGACCGCGGCGCGGTGCGATTCAAGCCATGTCGGGTCCGCCTCCGCCCAGAGGCCCACCGAATTGTCGAAACTGGCCGTCGCCACCTTGCCCGAGGGCGCCACCGCGATGCCCATCACCGGGCCGCCATGGCCCTTGAGGGTAAAGAAGTCCTGCGCCACCGCGGGGGCGGCGCAGATGACTATCGCAATCACAGCCAACAGACGCATGGCTTACTCTGCCGGAGAAGCTGCCTTCGGGGCATCGCCCTCTTTGGCCTTGACCTCTTCGACCCAGAGCGAGTGGTGCTCGCGCGCCCACTGCTCCTCGACCTCGCCGCTGCCCATGGCATCAAAGGCGCCTTCCATACCGATCGAGCCGATATAGATGTGGGCAATGATGATCGCCATCAGCACGAAGCTGACAAGGGCGTGCCAGAGCTGCGCGTATTGCATCTCCTCATGGGGTGCCAACAAGGTGCTCAGTTCACCGAAGCCAAGCATCTGCGGTAGACCGGTGGCATTGAGCTTCTCGAACGTGGCCGCGAACATCGGCAGCTCGAACGGGAAGAGCAGCGACAATCCGGTCAGTGAGATCGACGTGCCGAGCACAATCACCGACCAGAAGATCAGTTTCTGACCGGCGTTGAACTTCTTCGCCGGCGGGTGGCCGCCACCAAACAGGCCACCGCCTTTCAGGAGCCACTTAATGTCGGTGCGGTCAGGCAGGTTGTGGATGACCCACATCACGAAGATCATCACCAGCGCGATCATGAAGGCCCAGGAAATGTTGTTGTGGACCCATTTCGACGCAACCGCGACGGTCGAGAAGGCTTCGTGCCCGAAGGTCGGGATCAGGAATTTACGGCCAAACAGCGTGATCAGGCCGGTCAGGCCGAGCACGATGAAGGAGCTGGCCAGAAGCCAGTGGCCGAAGCGCTCGACGGCCTTGAAGCGTTCGATGGTGCGGCCGGTGATCTCGCCGTCGATCCGCACGCGGCCGCGCACCAGGAAGAACAGCGCCAGAAGCGCGATGGTACCAACCAGGGCGTAACCGGCGAATTTCATCAGCGGGCCTTCGCGGAACTCGAGCCACCACATCCCGCCATCCTGCATCAGGACGGTCGCGACAAGCTCGTCGCCGGAGGACACCGTGATATCGGCGGAGCCGTAGCGCAACGCGCGCCACAATTCGGGGTCGGAGGAGCCACCCAGCGTGCCGAGTTGCTCGGTAATGCCAGCGGCACTGTCAGGGTCGCCGGTCGCGGTGCGGCGGAAGGTATCGTCGATCTTCTCGCCGCTCTGACGGGCCAGGATATCTTCAAGCGTCTGGGCGCCACCGGTGGCGGAGCGGTCAACAGACGGAGCTGCAGCCTCTTGTGCAAAGGCATTTCCCATCAACAGGGTCAGCGATACGACAAGTGCAAGGAATGGACGGATCATTGGAAGAAATCCTCGAGAGTGAGCAGATTGCAGAATATCGGACAAGGGCGACCCAATAGGGTCGCCCTTGCCTTTTCACAATAAAGACAGGGCTTTAGCCGCCTTTTTGATCGTAGGCTGTTCCCCAGCCCCAAGCGCCGGAGCCGAAGCCACGTGCGACCACGCGTTCGCGATAGATCGACGAGACAACGTCACCGTCACCTGCGAGAAGCGCCTTGGTGGCACACATCTCGGCGCAGATGGGCAATTTGCCCTCGGCGATCCGGTTGCGGCCATACTTGGCGAACTCGGCAGTGGAGTGGTTTTCTTCCGGGCCACCCTCGCAAAATGTACATTTGTCCATCTTGCCGCGGGACCCGAAGTTGCCTGCCTGCGGGAACTGCGGCGCGCCGAAAGGACACGCATAGA